>JAPLKC010000089.1 GCA_026388255.1 Pseudomonadota bacterium
GCATAATCCTCATACTTATAATTAGTTTCACCTTCTCGCTGTGACATCATGTACCTCCTTTAAATAATCAGAAAATAGCCTGACTTCATTCAATAGACTAAAATTCTACGTTTTAGACTAAGGACGCAGAATAGCTTTTAATGTTATTCCTTTCTCAGAGTCTTTGGCGGCCTGGTTAATCTGATCCAAGGTATAGAATTTAATCATCCGGTCAAAAGGAAAACGGCCACGCATATGAAGTTCTATCAGTTGAGGAATAAAAATATCGGGGTTTGAATCGCCTTCCACAATACCCAGGATCGTGCGCCCGTTCAGGATGTTTTGCATGTCCAGGATTGCTTCGGCGCCGAAAGGCGCAACACCGATAAGCCCACATGTACCGCCTATTGCTATGGCATCAACCGACTGACGAAAGACCTTTGGAATGCCGGTACACTCAAGGGAATAGTCAGCACCGGGACCGGTAATCTTTTGGATTTCTGCAACAGGATCCACCTGATCGGGGTTGATAGCATGTGTTGCTCCAAACTCCCTGGCAATTTTGAGCCGATCTTCATTGACATCAACTGCAATAATCGTGGTGCATCCACAGGCAAATGCAGCCATGATTGCGCTCAACCCCACAGAACCTATCCCGAAAACAGCAATAGATGAACCTGCCCTGGCGCGTAGAGAATTCAAGACTCCTCCTGCACCGGTCTGGAAACCGCAACCCAATGGACCAAGTATATCAAGAGGAACATCCTTACGAACTTTGACCACATTTCGTTCATTTGCAAGAACATGCGAAGCGAAGGACGACTGGCCGAAGAAAGCGCCGTTGATGGTTTCTCCGTCTTTGTGCATCGTAGACGTACCGTCGAAACGTACACCTGCGAAATTCGACCCGAGAAAATTTAAACAATGTGCAGGCACACCCTTTACGCAGGAAGGGCACGTCCCGCACGTAAGATAACTAAGTACCACGTGGTCGCCTGGAGCAACTTTTTTAACCCTCGACCCGACCTTTTCTACAACACCTGCACCTTCATGCCCGAGGACAGCAGGAAGCGGAAAGGGGAGATATTGCTCTCGCGCCACCAGATCCGTGTGGCATAGCCCTGAGCCTACAATGCGTATAACTACTTCGTTTTCCCTTGGATCATCGAGTTCAATATCTTCGATGAGAAAGGGGCCTGACTTCTCACGAACCACAGCAGCTTTAATTTTCATATTATGCCTCCTTTAAGGTTTGTACTTTTATATTCCAATGGCTTGCGAGGTCGTTCGCACACTATCCATCCAACACTTCCGGTTTGCTCACACATCTCACCGTTGCCCCTCTTTGCTGTTGTACATTATCATTTCCAGAGTCGCTACCCACCCGATACCTGAACGAAGATGCTGACCTCATCGGACTCTTGAAGCGTATCTGTGAGTCTTTTTGATAAACCTCTCACAAAGAAAACATGCGCCTCATTTTCGGGTATGCCGAGTACATTCAGCAGGTCCCTGATTGTCTGTCCTTCTTCCAAAATTATTGCTATGCCTTTGCTGTGATCGTATTCGGGTACATAATTTCTGAGTGTCCCGAATAGTTTCACATTCACCGAAAATGATTTATGCAACGGCCTATTCATAAATTACAATTAACAGATACTACAATGTACCTGCCTACTAAAGGTCACCCCACATACGGTCCAGCTCCTCGTCCGGAACAGTAAAGGTTACATTATGAGGAGGAAGCTTCTCCTCTTTCATAAATTCCGGCAAACGGTCGTCAAGGTTGGTCAAACCGGCTGCCTTATTGAAATCCCTTTCGGTTTTGATAACCTGAATCCCGAGTTTTATTGCATCATCAAGAGTCAAATCCGCTCCGTAAAGACCGCTCATCATTTCAAGAAACCCCTGCCCTCCTTCGGGGGTGCCCCCAACCACCATGTTCACAAACATACAAAGCCCTGTGCAATCCATTGCGGCTGTTACAACCTGTATCTGCTTGGAGATATCCACCTGACCGTCAGGCTTATGCGGGTCCAGAGTCCCTCCCATAACTTCAAGATTGAAATTGAGAACCCAGCCGGCAGTATGATCTGCACCCATAGGAGTAGTGGCATAGGTTACCCCCATTCCGTGAATCCCTCTGGGCTCATACATTGATATGCTCTGTTTCTTTACTACCGGTACCCGTCTTGCGCCAAATGCCCTTCCTGTGGACCAGGCGCCTGAACCCAGGATTCTCCCCAGTGGTGTGCCCTTGCCCACTTCTTCCAGAAGTTCCAACAGCCCATTTCCGTCACCAAAAGCTTTCACATCTGCTTCCATAGCAACACCTATTGTTCCGCCCATTTCCATTGTATCCATACCGCAGTCATCGCAAAGCCTGTCTGCCCTCGCAATGATGTCGAGGTCTGAAATACCGCAATTTGCACCAAAAAGACCAATTGTTTCATATTCAAGGGCAGATGTTATGTAGTCTCCTTTTTCATCAACATACACATTGGAACACTGTATAATACACATCGAGCACCCGGCATGAGACGGTTTCCCGCCTCGTTTGGTTATCAATTCATACATGTATTCACCGTTCACCTTATCTATCCCTTCGAATGTCCCTGCGCTAAAGTTTCTTGTGGGATATGCACCTGCAACGTTAAGGAGGCTGGCAATACCATTTGTACCATATAGTTTCAGATTCTGGCCTGTTTCAGGGTGATCCTGAATCGCCTTTACAAAAACCTTCATTCCTTCTTTGAATCTTTCAGGGTTAGCCACAAAAGCGCTTTCGCCGCCCTCATCATCAATAACAATTGCCTTGAGACCCTTCGACCCCATTACAGCGCCTGTTCCTCCCCGTCCTGCATGCCTGCATGGAAATCCGGAAGTGTCCGTGCTGGCAATAGTAGAAACAGGAAGTCTCATTTCACCGACAGGGCCAATTGAAAGAACGGCTATTTTCTTCCCATACTTTTCTTGAAGCTTCTCGGCAAGTTCATAGTTTCGCATGGAGCGGTATTCATCTGCGGCAATCAGCTCACCACCGCTCTTTGTCACACGGAGAACATAGAGCTTGCCTTTTTCAGGAAACCCCTCGACTATTATAGCGCCTACACCGAGCCTGCCCAGCCGATATGCAGCCGTACCGCCAACGTTACTCTCCTTAATCCCGCCGGTTAGAGGACTCTTTACCCCGATTGAAAGTCTTCCTGAATTCGGCGCATTCGTTCCGGCAAATGCACCCGGGGCTATTACCAGTTTATTGTGACTTCCCAGGGGCTCGCAGGTCGGTGGAACTTCCCTTGCAACAATCGTGGATGTAAGGCCTCTGCCAGCTAAACCCATATATTCTGTTGGAATTCCCTGCATAAAAGTTTTTACTTCCGACATGTTTACACGCAAAATATTTTTCATGGTTCTGCCTCCCTGTTAAGGATTGATTTTCTTTGTTTATTTTCTTAACAGGTAAGATATTACATTTTGCCATCATAACAGTCTATCCGTAGACATACGTATTTTGTTCCGGAATCTTCCGTAATTTTTGCCCTTCACCCTGTCTCCGTTATCCGGGATTGCCGCCGTGAATAAAGACGACACCCCTTCATGTGCTTATTATCGCATGTGGTTATCCTCCTTTCAGAACGGCAACATCCTTTTTGACTTCTGGATTGTTACCCACTTCAGTTCAGTGAGTTCCTCCAACGAATAACGGCCGCCTTCACGACCCTGACCACTTGCCTTGCAGCCGCCGAAGGGGCAGCATGCATCGGCATCAATAGAACCGTCGTTGACATGGACCATGCCTGCTTCCAGGCCTTCTGCAAGAAAGATGGCCTTCTCCAGATCTCTGGTTATGACACCTGCTGAGAGTCCATACATCGTGTTATTCGCAACCTCAAGGGCTTCTTTTTCATCATTAACCGGGATAATCGAGGTAACCGGGCCAAAGGTCTCCTCATGATATATGCGCATATCGGGAGTGATATTTATAAGTACTGTGGGATTGTAAAGTCGTCCTTCATACGTACCTCCGGTGAGAAGGGTCGCACCTTTGGCAACTGCATCCTTCACATGGGCATCAATACTTTGAATCTGATTGTCACTGATCACGGGGCCGATAAATGTGGTGGGGAGACTGGGGTCGCCGACAGGCAGATGTGCAGCCAATCCCGCCAATCCTGCTGAAAATTCCTCCACTATAGATTTTTCCACAATGACACGATCAACGGACATACATATTTCACCCTGGTGCAGGAATGCGCTGAATGCTGCAGACTTCACGGCATATTCCATATCTGCGTCGGCAAGAATAATAAGAGGGTTTTTTCCACCAAGCTCAAGGGTATATTGCTTCAATTTTGCCGCAGCCCTCATGGCAACATGGCGGCCTGTAACGGTCTCGCCTGTAATTGCAACAAAGGAACAGCGGTCATCGTCAATGAGCGCATCACCGAGAATACTTCCTGGTCCTGTTATGACGTTAAGGACACCGGGGGGAAGTCCGGCCTTCTCGAAGAGTTCCCCGATCTTAAGACCGATAACCGGCGTTTCGCTTGCCGGTTTCAAAACAACGGTATTTCCCGTCGCTATGGAGTAGGCCACTTTATACATTGAGAGAATCAGCGGAAAATTCCAGGGTGAAATGGCAAGCACCGTGCCTCTGGGCTTGCGGAGCGTCATGGAAAGCTTACCGAGGTCGTTATGGAACGTCTCGCCAAGTATACGTTTGCTGTCCGCAGCAGCAGTCTCAAGGAGATCTACTGTTTGGGAAATCTCGAACATGACCTTGCCGAAAACCCCACCCCCTTCCTGAGTTAGGACATCTGCAAACTCCTGCCTGCCAGCTTCGAGCAGTTGAGCTGCCTTATAGAGAATCTGTGAGCGCGTCAAGGGAGGTGTTGCCGCCCATTGTTTACGGGCAGCATAGGCCGCAGCCATAACACGGTCCGCATCCCTGGCATCCCCTTTTGGCACGTGTGCATATACATCCCCTGTGTAAGGGTTCATGTCATCAAAGGTTGCCCCGGACAAGGCATCCACCCACTGACCACCAATAAACATCTGATAGTTTTTCATATAAATCTCCTTTCTTACTATCGTTCCTCATATTCAATGCATTTCATTTGAATGAGGTGCGCTTTTACTATTCCTGAATGTATCCTAAGTATCCGATTCAGTATTGCATAGGAAATTGACTGTGTCTATCCGTAGTAATACGTAATTTATTGTTATAATATACGTAATTTGGTTTGTATAAGGTTTTATTGTCACATTGTAGCAGGCAAAGAAATTGTTTAAATTATACCAAATCTTCGGTTGGAAGCATGCCCTTTTTCAGGGCGTATTTGATAAGGTCAGTCTGGGTGTGAAGGCTAAGCTTCCGCATCATATTTGCCCTGTGTGTTTCCGCTGTTCGGGAACTTATGAAAAGCTTAGCAGCAATATCGGCGTTGCTATAACCTTCTATGGCAAGGTGGAGAACTTCTCTCTCACGGGTACTCAACGTATTATAGGGATCGAGAACAGTGTCTTTTGTCTGCTCCAGATAGGTGCCTATGGCACGCTCTGAGAGCGGGGGACTGAGATAATGGCGACCTGCCATAACCTCACGGATAGCATGGACCAGATCAGATATGTTGGATTCCTTAAGAACATAACCATATGCACCATTTCGTAATGCCTCAATAACGTAAGGCTCATTCATATACATGGACAGAACGAGAATCTTTGTTTTTGGGGAAAGCTTTGAAACTTGACGTGTTACCTCGAGTCCGTTCAAACCGGGCATCATTAAATCTACTACTAATACATTTGGTTTCAGACGCACGGTAAGGTCTACTGCTTTTAAACCATCACTGGCTTCGCCAATCACCGAAAAATCTGCATCATTTTCAAGTAATGCTTTTACTCCTTGTCGTACAATATGGTGATCATCGGCAAGGATAATACTGATTATGCTCATGATTCTCCGCTTTGTAGTGAGCTTATCGGAAACTCAGCCGAAAGACGGGTACCGGCACCAGGGTGAGCTTCAATAGTAAAGTGGCCTCCCAATAATACTGCCCGTTCACGCATCCCATTCAAGCCGCTTGTGTTGCCTGTTTTCAATACGGCCTCAGGGTTAAAACCAACACCATGGTCTTCGATCTGTACCCCCAACACTGCCTCGTCAGACCACAAACGCACTGTGGCCTCGTTTACCTTAGCATGACGGGCAACATTGGTCAATGCCTCCTGTATAATTCTAAAAACTGCCGTCTCCATTTCAAGGGGGAACTTCTTGTCGCTGAGACCCATGTGCTCGAATACCACATGAATATTCATCCGGCTGGTAAAGCGTTCAAAGTGCCAGGGCAGTGTGAGGAGAAGACCGAGATCATCAAGCATCGATGGCCTCAAATTTAGTGACAACTCACGAACAATAGCCACCAGCTTATTCACCATTGATTGGGCATTCATCAAACCTGCCTTTGTTTCTCCTGCTGATTGCAGAGCATTCATTTCGAGAGCAAATTTAAGGCCGGTCAATTGCTGACCTATTTCATCGTGCAGTTCCCGTGCAAGATATCTACGTTCAGCCTCCTGCACTTCAACCAGTTTTAAAGAAAGCGCTTTCATCTGCGCATGAGATTGCTTTACCTGTTCAAAAAGACGTGCGTTCTGTGTAGCAACTCCGATTTGTTTTCCGAGGGTTCTGAAAAAGGCTATCTGGCTGGCTTGAAATTTGCCGAATTCTTTATCTATAAGGAATATCATGCCCTGGATTTCGTTCTTTGCCTCAAGGGGAATGCAGAAAGAACTTTGCCATATACGGCGGAATTCATTGCTAAGCGAATCATTCGATTGTATAGGATAGACGTGACTTTTCACAACGGTGCTTTCACTTTTCTGCATAACCATTCCAGTGCCATAGGAGTCTACTGCAAAGGTTTCGAAATCATGGAGCATGGCAAAAGGCACCCCCCAGGACATTTCCATGCTGATCCTGTGGGTAACTTCATTGTAGAAGAAAATACCGCCTGTTTTAATATGCAATTTATCAATAAATACATTCTTTAGGGTCTCCAGAATTTCGGGCAGGTGGAGAGAGCTACTGACAGATGTAATAATATCGTTTAAAACCTCCAGCTCCAGGTTTCTTTCTCTGATTCGGTCTTCAGCTTCCTTACTCTTCGTAATATCCTCACAGGTCATTAATATTTCACCGGCCCCCAGTTGCACAGGAATGAAATTGATGTGTTTCATCATGCCGTCCTTGCACATCACCTTCCTCGTATACGGCCTTCCTTCACCAGGCTCTATTGATTTCAAAGCAATCCATTCCGACACAACCTCGTCACGATAAAATGGATCAGGATACGCCAGCGTAACCCAATCTCTTAAATTGGGTATATCAATAAGATCGTAACCGAATATTTCTTTAAATTTTGGATTCACGTATTTGAATGTATCATCAGCACCTATCATTACCATGCCTACAGGTGAACTCTCCGAAATGGTTTGAAATCTCTGTTTTTCCGCCCTTAGTTCTTCTTCTGCCTTTTTACGTGCTGTAACATCAGTGAGAACAATAAGGTTCCTGTCGCCCAGATAGGTTATCCGGAACTCTATATCCTTATATTGTCCGTCCTTGCAATCTATCCTGAATTCTACATCTTTACCGCGCCCTTCCTGTAATCTGTCGGCCTTCCAGAACTTTGCAACCCTCTCTCTGTATTCCGGGTCACGATAGGCCATTCGAGCCCAATCTCTAATTGTTGGAAGGTCCTCGATAGTATATCCGGTAATCCTCGTAAATTCAGGGTTGAAATATGCAAACCTGTCATTATCATCAAATAAAGCAATGCCATGGGGATTGTTCTTCATTACAGAGAAGAAGACTTCTCTTTCCTTGAAAACGAGTTCTTCCATACGTTTACGTTCCGTGATATCACGGGTGCTGGCAAGGATAAAATCTCCCTCAGGGAGAGACAACTTATTTAAGAATACCTCCACATCAAATACATAGCCGTCCTTTGGTCGTCTGCCTTTACACTCAAGGAACTGGTCTTCACCGGACATAACCTTCTTCCAGATGACAGAAAAATCCGGACGCCCATCGGGCACAGTGTAGTCCACAGTAATCAAACGACCTATTGCTTCTTCGCGGGTGCATCTATATCTATCCAGCATTGTTTTGTTTACATCAATCACCTTTCCATTAATATCATGAATAAAAACAGCATCATGTATATTATTAAAGACAGTTTTCAGATAATCTTTGGTGGCAAGAAGTTCTTTTTCCACCCTTTTACGTTCTGTGATTTCACGGATAACTGCAAGGACAAAATCTCCCTCAGGGAGAGACAACTTATTTAAGAATACCTCCACATCAAATACATAACCGTCCTTTGGTCGTCTGCCTTTGCACTCAAGGAACTGGTCTTCGCCTGACATGACTTTCTTCCAGATAGCAGGCATATCCGGACGCCCATCGGGCGAAGTGTAGTCCACAGTAATCAAACGCCCTATGGCTTCTTCCCGGGTGCTTTTATACATATCCAGCATTTTATCGTTGACATCTATCACTTTACCGTCAACATCATGAATAAAGACCGCATCGTGTATATTGTTGAATACCGTATTCAGATAATCTTTGGTGGCCGTGAGCTCTCGCTCGACCTTTTTACGGGCGCTAATGTCACGGACGCTCGCAAGAATCGAATTGCCGTCAGGTAGCGGCAGCTTCGTTAAAAACACCTCCACGTCGAACTCATAGCCATCCTTCGGCCGTCTACCCCTGCATTCGAAAGTCCCGTCTTCCCCTTCCAGAACTCTCTTCCAGATTGCGGGAAAATCCGGACGCCCATCCGGGGTAGTATAGTCCGGGATGATCATATATTTTAATGCCTCGGCGCGGGTGGTGAACTGATACATTTCAAGCATTTTGTCATTAACGTCTAAGACCTTTCCGTTAACATCATTAACAAAGACCGCATCGTGTATATTATTGAAGACCGTATCCAGATAACATTTGGTGTCCGTGAGTTCCCGTTCAAACCGTTTTCTTTCTGTAATATCGTGTACGCTTGCAAGGATAAAATCCCCCTCAGGCAGCGGAAGTTTCGTTAGCGCCACCTCCACGTCAAGGGTGGAACCGTCGCTTGGACGCCTTGCTTTCCACTCAAAGAACTGGTCTTCTCCGACCATCACCTTTTGCCAGAGAACAGGCTGATAGTCTCCCATGGTATTATCGGGGGCTGCAAAATCCGGGACGATGGAAAGGCCGACGGCCTCTTCACGGGTACACCGATAGATCTCAAGCATCTTGTCGTTGACGTCCACGATCTTCCCCATAAGATCATGGACAAAGACCGCATCATGGATCTTGTTGAAGACCGTATTAAGATAGTTCCTGGTAACAGTCAGTTCCCCTTGGACCCGTTTACGCTCCGTAATATCGTGTATGCTTGCAAGGATAAAATCCCCATCGGGCAGCGGAAGTTTCGTTAGCGCCACTTCTACATCAAGGGTGGAGCCGTCACTTGGACGCCTTGCTTTCCATTCAAAGAACTGATCTTCTCCTGCCATAACCTTTTGCCAAAGAACAGGTTGATAGTCCCCCATGGTATTGTCGGGAGCTGTAAAATCGGGAACAATGGAAAGTCCGATGGTCTCTTCACGGGTGCACCGATAGATCTCGAGCATCTTATCGTTGACGTCTACGATCTTACCTTCAAGATCATGGACGAAGACCGCATCATATAGGGCATTAAAGATAGCCCGATAGTCGGTCTCTGATACCTGCATCATCTCATGGGTGGGTTTACAACCTGATTTCCCTTCCACTGCTTTGTCTTGCTTTCTATGTAAATCCTGCAATCCCTGCTGCATTGGTCGGGATATATCTTCTTTCCTTTTAAACATTGATAGACCTTGATCTAAATGTCAGGAATCCACAGGCTTTAGCCGGTGGTGGGTCAATTAATAAATACTCTTTTGTATCTTTTCATATCCTCCAGGGCCTGTCCGGCACCCATAACTACAGACAGCAACGGTTCATCGTTTATTTTTACTCTTATCCCTGTCTCTGCCTCAATTCTCTGGTCAAGTCCTTTCAGCAAGGCCCCTCCGCCGGTTAATATCATACCCGTCTCATTTAAATCAGAAACAAATTCCGGCGGTAATTTTTCCAGAGCCCTCCTTACTGCATCAACAATTGCGGCAACGGGTTCTTCAATGGCTTCCCTTATCTCTTCCTCTGATATCTTTAAGATTTTTGGTATTCCGGTCAGCATATCTTTTCCAACAATACTCACAGGAATATTTCTGTAATTCATCGGATATATTGAGGCTGCCTCCATCTTAATCTTTTCAGCGGCAATTAAACCAATGGATAACTGGTGTTTTTTCTGAAGATATCTCACAATCGATTCATCAAGCTCATCCCCGGCAACCCTCAGAGATTCGCTATACGCTGTAGCAGAAAGGCTTATAATGGCCACCTCTGTTGTTCCTCCTCCTATGTCGACAACCATATTCCCCATTGGTTTCTCAATGGGCAGTTGCGAACCGATTGCAGCAGCCATCGGCTCCTCAATAAGGAATACATCCCTGATTCCAACATGAAAACAGGCGTCTACGACAGCTTTCTTTTCCACCTGTGTAATCCCGGAAGGTACTCCAACCACCATTTTCGGTTTTGAAATCTTTCTGTCCTTTCTGACGACCATAAGAAAATACTTTATCATGGCCTTTGTAACGTCGAAATCCGCAATTACCCCATCCTTCAAGGGCCTTATTGCACTGATATTAGGGGGCGTTCTCCCGATATATTCCTTGGCATCCCTGCCGACAGCAATGACCTTTCCATTAACGTTGTCCATTGCTACTACCGAAGGTTCATTAAGCACAACACCTTCTTCTTTCATATAAATGAGCGTATTTGCCGTACCGAGATCCATCGCAAGATGTGTGGAGAAAAAACCAAATAATTTACTAAAATAATCAATCATGCCCCCTCCTTTTTATGCCATCAGAATTAACGATCATTTCTTCCTTCAGCTCTATTGAGAAGTTCCCAGATACTTACTATGCCATCTTCGGGGAACTTTGCTATTCCTGTTTCTATACCACCTGAAATATCCGGGATATTTTCCTCTGCAACACTTTTTTTAATAGTATAGCCCAAAATCCTCATAATATTTTGTAAATCCACCCTCTCATCGCTTTTTAATAACACATAAAAATGACCGCCGCCTTTTCTTGTGATAAACGCTTGCCCTCCGACGCAATACCTTATAATTTTAAAAACCTTTTTTAAAAGATCATTCGTATAGCTTAAACCCATATGTTTATTAAACAAACGCATATTTTGCAGCTTAAGGGAAAGCAAAGAAAATTTGTCTCCTTTTTTCGTCATATTTTCAAGTATTTCAAGAAAAACCGGGAATTGGATGGAATCTGTTATCGGTTCAAAATCCCTTAATCTTTCCAGGTTTTCCTTCATCCACAAAGAAGAACAATACAGAGACAGAAGTGCTGAAACATTTCTTAAAATGCCTATTGATCGCTCACTTAAATTCTTATCTGAAACAGAAACATACCCTGTAATGCCTATTGTAATATCATCCGTAATCAATGGAAAACCGAAAAACTGCTTTGCCTTTAAAGACTCTCCGGAAAAAAATAACGGTTTTTCCCTCAAAAGCCTACTATTATAAGGAAGCAGGAGTTCTCTTCCACCTTCCATAACCATAGAGGCGATACTGGCGCCCAGGGTACATTCTTTTTTTATATATCCGTCTGAATCAATTCCAAAAAAATCATGGATAAACATCTTGCCGCTTTTTTCAATACAGATAAAACATAAATCGGCTCCGGAAAGGTCCAGGCACTCCGTAAACAATTCATTTAAAGAAATCCTTGAAAGATTCAGCTCGTTGAAGAGGTTTACAATTCTTCTTTCTGCATATAATTCTTCAATACTTTCTTCCATATCGAGAGTTCTCTTTTCCCTTTCGATCTCTTTATGGAGCATGGAAGCAAAAGCACCGAGTATCTTCTTTTCCTTATCGGTAAAGACCCATTTTTTCTTGCTGTCAACAACAATAACTCCTTTACCTTCAAGAGGGTATCCCATAAAAGATTTGATGCCTTCTGCCGAGTTATAATATCCGAGGGTATCCTCATCTTTGTCAAAATTGGGGATGATAAGAGGCTCATTATGCTTGATCACCCACCCGGGGAGTGTCCCTTCGATGAGTATATCCTTGTTTTTATCAAAACTGTTAGCGAACGTTATTGATGAAAGACATTTCAAACTGGAATGTTCTTTAAAAAACAATGCCACTGTAAAAGCCTCGTATATGTTGAATATAAGGTTTGAAAAACCGTCCAGCAGGATGCTCATAACAGCATTATGTCATTATCCCCCGGGGCTGTCAAGGCTGGATGGAGAATATTCTTCAAAAAAAACAGGTTCCTCTATCCCAAATTTTTCCAGTATCCTGCACATACTGCATTTCTCACCAAAAGCAGGGTATCCGCAAACTGCACAGTGGCCATCCTCTCTGCCCCTTTTTACATCATCATGAGCCGAATCCTCAAGGGTTTGGCTTCCAGGAAAGAGTTGAATATCTGTTGCATTGTCTTCCCTGGCTCCATCGACAGAACCTTGCATATTGGCCATATCCCGATCAATGGACTTAATCTTTTTTGTCATTCTCAGATAGCCCTTAATAAAACCAATTTTCGTCGCCGGTGATAATTCCTCTAATTTGTTAAGGATTCCTTTATACAGTAATGACTTGGCGCCGGTTGAAAAGGGGCATTCTTCATATATATAGTCTATCCCGTTTATGATTGCATAAGCTGCCATCTCCCGTTCCGAACATAAAAATAACGGCTTTGCCTTACTGGATAAGCGCCCTTCCCTGCCTTCCAGCAAAACATCTTTTTTCCACAAATATTCATCCTTCCAGTAGAGGACATTTCCCAGCAGAGCAGATGCCTCATCGTCAAGATTATGACCTGTCATAAGAACAGAATAGCCGTAATCCATACATACCTTATTCATAACATACCGCTTGACCATGCCACATGCGGAGCAAGGCACTCTCCTTAAGGTCTTCGCCAATTCTTCAATACCTTTTCCGAACATATCCCGGAAATGGAAAATAAAAACCTTTCTTTTTAAGTCGTCAGCCATTTTCTTTATTTTTAAAAGAGATATGTCAGAATAGTTCTCAATGCCGAGATCAATATAAATGCCATCAGCAGGGAATCCGAGTTTATTCATAATATGCCAGAGGGCAAGGCTGTCTTTCCCGCCTGATACTGCAACTACCGGAGTATCTCCGTCTTTTATCAGGGAATATTTGTTGATTGTTGTTAAAACCCTTTTTTCAATAAAATCGGTAAAATCCTCCGCGCACAAGGCAGTGTGATAAGCGCTTAAGCTGATGTTTGCCGGTTTACCGCATACCCTGCATTTCATCCGCCGGAGATTACCCTTATAAGTTTGACGTTGTCGTCCGCTCCCAGCTTGCAGTCTTCCGTCATCAGACTGCCGTTCGCGATGACAAGATGGGCTTCCCTGCTGAGAGAAAATTCCTCAAGAAGCTTTGAAACAAACATCGGTTTTTCAAATTCGTATACTTTGTTTTCCCATTCGACTTTCATCGTTTATTAGATAACACAACGAGGTAGTGTTGTCAAAGAGTAGCTGCCTGCTCTGTATAATGAATACTGCAATTGATTTTATAAAAATGGTGATTATATTAAATTCATCAGTCAGCATTCGACACTCGGCTGACAAAATAATTACAGGAATACAGCAGTAAATAGCAACAAAAAGTAAATCCATTACGAGGTGAAAATATGAACTTTGACAAGTTAACGATAAAAGCCCAGGAAGCTATAGCCGACGCCCAGAAAAGGGCAGAGAAAAACAGAAATCAAATGATTGAAAACGAACATCTTCTTTACAGCCTTATATCTCAAAAAGAAGGTGTTGTAAAACCGATGCTCGATAAACTGGGGGCAAACACGAGCTACATTATAAATGACCTGGAAAAAGCATTAAAGAAGTTTTCGCATGTAGAAGGCGCTGTGCAGGTTTACATATCGCCGCAACTGAAACAGGCAATAGACACGGCATTTGATGAAGCAGAACGATTGAAAGATGATTATGTAAGCGTTGAACATCTACTTATCGGTATAACAGAGGTTCACGAAGGGGCTGCTTCAGATATACTGAAAAGCTACGGTGTTACAAAAGACAAGATTTTTGCCGTACTGAAAGATATGAGAGGCTCCCAAAGGGTAACGGACCAGTCACCGGAAGAAAAATACCAGTCTTTGCAAAGATACTGCAGGGATTTAACAGAAGAGGCAAGGAAGGGCAAACTCGATCCTGTCATCGGCAGAGACGAGGAAGTAAGAAGGGTAATGCAGGTGCTCTCACGCAGAACAAAGAACAATCCCGTCGTTATCGGCGAACCAGGGGTCGGGAAAACTGCCATTGTTGAAGGGTTGGCCCAGAGGATTATAAGCGGCGATATACCGGAAACATTAAAAAACAAAAAAGTGCTTTCCCTTGACCTCGGGGCCATGCTGGCAGGAGCAAAATTCAGGGGTGAATTTGAGGACAGGCTCAAGGCTGTCTTAAAAGAGATTGATGAAGCTGCCGGCACAATAATCCTTTTCATAGATGAACTCCACACGATTGTCGGAGCCGGCAATGCTCAGGGAGCGATAGACGCATCAAACATGTTGAAGCCCGCCCTTGCAAGGGGCGAACTGCGTTGTATCGGGGCGACAACACTTGATGAATACAGAAAGTATATCGAAAAGGATGCTGCCCTTGAAAGAAGGTTCCAGCCAGTTTTTGTTGGAGAACCATCTATTGAAGAAACTATAGCAATATTACGGGGATTAAAGGAGAAATATGAGCTTCATCACGGCGTGAGGATCAAGGATTCGGCGTTGATTGCCGCGGCAACGCTTTCACACCGGTATATAACGGACAGATTTTTGCCTGATAAGGCAATTGACTTAATTGATGAATCATCTTCCAGATTAAGGATGGAAATTGACAGCGTACCGACGGAGATTGACGAGATAGAAAGAAAGATCATCCAGGTTCAGATAGAGATTGAAGCATTAAAGAAGGAAAAAGACGAAGCCTCAAAAGAACGGAAGAAGAAACTTGAAGAAGATTTGCTTGAATTAAAGACAGATGCCGGTGAAAAAAGAAAGCACTGGGGAAGGGAAAAAGAACTGATAAAGGCCATAGGAGAGATAAAGGAAAAGATCGACAGAGCAAAGACCGAGGCCGAGGAAGCGGAGCGCAGGGGAGATTTTGGCAGGGTCGCAGAAATCAGGTATGGCACAATTATAGCACTGGAGACGGAACAGAAAGAGAAAAATAAAGAACTTGCGGAATTTCAGAAGGGCAATAAGATGCTGAAAGAAGAAGTTGACGAGGAAGACATCGCAAGAGTTGTCTCCAAATGGACAGGCATACCTGTTTCAAAGATGCTTGAAGGCGACATGGAAAAGCTTGTCAACATGGAGGACAGGATACATAAGAGGGTTATCGGCCAGCACGAGGCTGTGGACGCCGTATCCAGCACAATCAGAAGGGCTCGCGCCGGTCTTCAGGACCCGAACAGGCCCCTTGGCTCCTTTCTGTTTCTGGGACCCACCGGAGTCGGCAAGACAGAGCTTGCAAAAGCGCTCGCGGAATTCCTTTTCGACGATGAACAGGCAATTGTGAGGATCGATATGAGCGAATTTATGGAAAAGCACTCCGTATCAAGGCTGATAGGCGCGCCTCCCGGATACGTAGGATACGAGGAAGGCGGCTACCTTACTGAAGCTGTAAGGAGAAGACCCTATTCTATCATCCTCATGGACGAAGTGGAAAAGGCACATCCTGAAGTATTCAATGTGCTTTTGCAGGTACTTGATGACGGCAGGCTTACCGACGGACAGGGCAGAACAGTGGATTTCAAGAATACCGTGATAATCATGACATCCAACATCGGAAGCCAGTTTATAACGGATTTCGGCGGCAAGGATTATGAAGAGATGAGAAAACAGGTGTCGGAAGCAATCAAGCTCCACTTCAAACCCGAGTTTCTCAACAGGATTGACGAGATTATTATATTCAGGTCGCTTTCCGCCGAGGACATAAAACATATTGCCGGTTTGCAGCTCACCATACTGGCAAAGAGGGTTGAAGAAAGAAAGATAGAGCTCATATTCACCGATAAGCTGAAAAACATGATTTCAAAGGAAGGATACGACCCCATTTACGGCGCAAGGCCCTTAAAACGGCTTATCCAGAAGAAACTGCAGGATGCACTTGCCATGATGGTTTTAAAAGGCGAAATAAAAGAAGGTGATACGGTTAAAGCAGATGTAAATGCAAAAGGAGAAGTGGTATTCAAACAATAAAATAGCGTCCGGTGGGCTGGATAATCCAGCCCCCAGCCTGTTTTTCATGCCAATTAGAATTCATTGATAGAACGAGGCAACGACGACGAGCCGACGCAGATGTACAGCACAGTACATCGAGGAAAGTGAGGAGGAGGTAACGAAGTTATATCATTGAAGGCGAATTGGCATTAGCAAGTTTCGCTTGACAATATCATGGAGTTGCTGATATATAAATCCATTCATATAATAGGCGCATAGCTCAGTGGGAGAGCGCTACCCTGACACGGTAGAAGTCCGGGGTTCAAAACCCCGTGCGCCTACCATTAAAATCTATAAATTACCTTGCCCATCAGTGATGAAATTCATTATAATGGTGCCCCTCTCCATTGCGTGATAACGGCAGAAACCCTGTTCCAATAAAAATCAAAAATAGATCAAAAAGAATAATATACTTGTAGCGGACTGCAATCCTGGGCTTAAGTATCATGCTGCCGAACCTGAAATACCTCCTTTCTTTTTTTAGGGCAAGATTTAAATTATCAAGCATTTCATCAAATTCTGATGGTTTAGTCCAATTTTTATCTCTTATTACAATTTCCATATGATTGAGGTTCCACGATAAAGATGCATCTGCATCATATCCTGTTACAAAGATCAACAAATACAGCGGCGTAAACATGCCAACAAGGATGAGGATTATGTACACCCCCTATATTTACTACTATAATTATAGCGGCAAAAATGGATATGTAAAGATACGGGGAGAAGATCATTTTAGACGTAGCTTCAGGGGCTCAAAAACTCTGGTGATAATAATTCTGGACGAATGTATATTGTATTGTTATTATTATTCTATATCCAGATAGTTATGGGCAACGGTCTACTTAACCATAAGAAAGGAGAGTGTCAATGCTGAATGAAGCTATTATGGCAGAAGCAAGAAGTTTTATGAAAAGCCGGGTAATTCTCACAGCAGCAGAGCTTGACTTTTTTACTTTTCTTGATAAAAAGCCTGCCACTGCGAAAGAGATAGTAAAACAGCGCGGCCTTGATTTGCGGGCCACAACCAGAGTCCTGGATTGTCTTATTGCTTTAGGGCTGCTGCAAAAAAATTCCGATCTTTATGGAAATACAGAAATGGGGTCATACTTTTCGGCTCATCATCCCGAAACTGTCCTGCCTGTGATTATCCATTGGAATCACCTCTGGACAAGCTGGAGCGAACTTACCGATATTGTAAAAAAAGGGACCGACAAAAAATCAAGTGCCGGCGTCAAATTCAGCGATACAGAGATGAAGGCCTTTGTCGGTGCAATGCATGTAATTGCGCACAATCTCTCCCGTGAAATAGCAGGTGTCTACGATCTCAAACCATACAAGCGTCTTCTTGACATCGGGGGAGCATCGGGTACCTATACGACAGCATTCCTCAAGAAAAATCCACGCATGAAGGCTATAATTTTTGAATTGGAGGATGTTATCCCTCTGGCTCAGGAAAGGCTCAAGACGGAAGGTCTTTCAAAACGTACGGAATTGATAGCAGGAGATTTCTATCAGGATGAACTGCCGAAGGGATGCGGCCTGACACTACTTTCAGCGATCATTCACCAGAACAGCGAGGAAGATAATTTTCGTCTCTATCAGAGGGTTTTCCGTGCCCTTGAACCCGGGGGTACAGTGCTTATCCGTGACCATGTTATGGATGAATCCCGCATATACCCTCCTGCAGGGACTTTATTTGCAATTAACATGCTTGTACAGACCCGTGGCGGCGACACCTATACTTTCCAGGAAATAAAAGAAACGTTAGAAAAGGCCGGTTTCGTTGATGTAAAGCTAATAAGAACCGGGGAAAAAATGGATTGTCTGGTGGAAGCTCGAAAACCGGCATAGATATCAACTGTTCTTTTTCACAAATACTATTCGCTGGATTACAGTAACATGGGTTAATACTGCAAGGATGAGAACAGCATATTCCAATACATTAAAACAAAGGCCGATAAAAAGTATTACCAACCGCTCCGGCCTCTCGAGGATGCCCGTATTGCAGTCAAGGGATGCGGCTTCAGCCCTTGCCTTTGCATAAGGGATAATTGCAGCGCCGATAGAAGCAATAAAAACGATAATCGAATAAAAGGACTCACCATGCCGCAAAAAATGAATAAATATGCCAAGCATGATAAGAAGGTCTACATACCTGTCAAGGACAGAGTCGAGGAACCCGCCGAAACGTGTTACTCTGTTCATATGCCTTGCAACTGCTCCGTCCATAAGGTCGAAAAAGCCGGAAATCGCAAGCAATATCCCCCCTGTCAGCATATAATCAAAGGCTATAAAGGCAGATGCGGCAAAGCCGAAGGGAATCCCGCAAATCGTTAATATATTAGGATTTACTGACCTGTTTTTAAAAAAGAAACGATAAGTCCCAAGAATTACAGGATCAAGGGCATGTCCTATTTTAGAACTGATCAAAGGCGGTTCCTACCTCTCCCTTTCACCCCTTATGAATTCTTCGACCATGTTTTTTGCGATACTATCGGGAAATTGTTTGATCGGATGCTTCATGGTATAGGCCGAAATTGACTCAAGCACACCGGCCGCCTTTCTGTCCCTCGCTACCTTGCAGCATCTTATTGCGTCTATGATACAGCCACCGCTGTTCGGCGAATCCTCAACGGACAGCCTGAGCTCCATATTAATGGGAATGTCGCCAAAGATTCTGCCCTCTATCCTCATAAAACAGACCTTATTGTCGTTCTGCCAGGGTACATAATCAGAGGGACCGATATGGATGTTTTCCGTAGGCATTGGCACATCCAGCAATGATTGAACCGCTTCGGTTTTTGATATCCTTTTTGATACAAGCCTGTCCTGATTGAGCATATTCAAAAAGTCCGTGTTGCCGCCGGTATTTAATTGATATGTCCTGTCAATTTTAACGCCCCTGTCGTCAAAGAGCTTAATAAGGGCTCTGTGTATGATTGTTGCGCCGATTTGAGATTTTACATCATCACCTACTACAGGTATGCCTTTTTGTTTAAACCTTTCCGCCCAGCCTTCATCGGAAGCAATAAATACAGGTATGCAATTAATCAGACTTGTCCCGCTTTCAAGACAGCATTCCGCATAAAACCTTGCCGCTTTTTCAGAACCGACTGGAAGGTAATTTACCAGGATCTCCACGTTTCTATCCTTCAATACCTTTACAATATCCACAGGTTTTTCATCGGACACCAGAAAAATTCTTTCTTCAGGATAATCTTTCATATGCGGAGAAACACCATCCAGTATGTGTCCCATAGAAACGGTTATATCAGGTTGGATTACATCCTTATCAATAAGCTTCGTACAATTCGGCAGGGCAAAAATCGCGTCTTTAATGGATTTACCGACTTTCCGCTTATCAATGTCGAAAGCTGCAACGACTTCTATATCTTCAGGTTTGTAACCGCAGATCTCAAAATGCATAAGTCCTATAAGTTCATCTCTTTTCTTTGAGTAATAACTTAAACCCTGTATAAGAGCACTCGCACAATTGCCAATCCCAACAATTCCGATGCGTATCTTACCCATCCATTAACCTCTTTTTGCGATTTTTTTTCTTTTAAAACATTTGCATCCAAAAGTCAAAGTAAATTAAATTCCCAAGGGTATCAACTATGGGAATCTATTTTTTATACTTCTGCATCCCGGCATCATATAAATCATTTCCGTATATATCGTTTATTACAAATAACGGCAAATCCTTAACCTCAAGTTTCCTGACGGCTTCAGGCCCAAGCTCTTCATAAGCTATGACCTCGGAAGATACAACACATTTGGAAAGCAGGGCGCCTGCGCCGCCTGTTACTCCAAAATATATGCTTTTGTATCGTCTCATAGCATCTTTCACCGGCTGTGACCTCTTTCCCTTTCCGATCATTCCTTTTAGTCCCATTGATATGAGCGTCGGCGCATAGGCATCCATCCTTGAACTTGTAGTCGGACCACAAGCACCTATTACTTTTCCCGGAGATGCAGGGGAAGGTCCACAATAATAGATAACCTGATCCTTTATCTCAACCGGCAGGTTTTCGCCTTTATTTAAGGATTCAATAAATCTCTTGTGGGCAGCGTCACGTGCAGTATATATATACCCGTTTAAAAAAACCTTTTCGCCTGCCTTAAGTTGTTCAATCACATCTTCCGTTAACGGTGTTATGATACGTTTTATCTCCATTTTATTCCTCTTAATTACTGCCAAAAATAAGAAATATTGAAATTGAGAAGATACAAACAAACTTCCCGGCTTCTTAATCTCTGCATTTTAAATTACAACCTCTTTGATCCGGTGTGCATGACACTGGATGTTCACCGCCACAGGGAAAGAGGCAATATGGCAGGGCAGCATCTTTATATGGACGTCAAGGGCTGTCACCGTCCCTCCGTAGCCCTGAGGTCCTATGCCGGTTTTATTGATCTCCTCAAGGATTTCTGCCTCAAAGGACGCAAGGGACGGATCGTCGTTCCGCACGCCAATGGGAACCATCAGGGCTTCCTTTGAAAGAAGGGCGGACGTCTCGAAGTTGCCGCCTATTCCGATGCCTACAATAATCGGCGGGCATGGATTCGGCCCTCCTTTATTTACCATCTGAAGGACAAAGGACTTCACACCCTCTTTACCTTCCGACGGAACGAGCATTCTCACTTCCCCGTAGTTTTCACTGCCGCCACCCTTCGGGAGTACAACAATCTTTACGCGGTCTCCAGGCACAATCTTTACATGCAGGATAGCCGGGGTGTTATCGCCGGTATTTTTCCTAGTAATCGGGTCACAGCAGGATTTTCGCAAATATCCATTTTTATAGGCCCTTCTCACTCCTTCATCAACTGCATAAGCAAGCATGCCCCCTGTTATATGCACATCCTGTCCTATTTCAATAAATGTTATCGCCAGCCCTGTATCCTGACATATCGGTATTCCTTCGCTTCTTGCAAGATCGGCATTAGCCATCAGTTCCCTGATAACTTCTCTTCCAACAGGAGATTCTTCCTTTTCTATCGCCTTTTCAAGGGCCTTGCAGACATCATCCGGCAAATTTATATTTGCATCGATAAACAACCTTTCCAAGGCAGATATAATATCATCGACATGAATCTCTCTCATTTATGCTCCATTTGTTCTATTGTTTACCATTCTTTAAAGGGTCTGTCCGTTATTCACTATTCTACATATGGTGCGATTATTCCTTTCTCCATCATCAGTCCGACTTGCTCACGAGCCCTTCTTATCTTTGTTTCAGCCATGTTAAACAATTCCTTTTCGCTTAATTTCAATCTTGCCACACCCTGCTCTATTGCCTTTTTTGCCACTGCCACTGCTTCTCTCGGGAACACTTCCCATTCATCCATGGTGGGCAGAAGGTAATCTTCGTGTAATCCTTTATCTTCCGCACATTTGGCAAGTTCATAGGCAGCGGCAATACACATTTCATCGGTGATTGTTCTTGCCATCACATCCAGTGTACCTCTGAATATGGCAGGGAAACCGACGGAATTGTTTACCTGATTCGGGAAATCGCTCCTGCCGGTAGCAACAATCCTTGCGCCAGCCTCTTTTGCTTCCCATGGCCATATCTCCGGGATAGGGTTTGCGCATACGAAAACAATGGCATTATCTGCCATTTTCGCAATCCATTCCTTCTTGATCGTATCAGGTCCTGGCTGTGAAAGGGCTATTAAAACATCCTGACCCTTTATTGCTTCTTCCATATCCCCATCTCTATTTTCAGCATTTGTTATCCGGCAGAACTCCATTTTTTCTTTATGGGTTGGTTTTATATCATCCCTTTTCCTGTTAAGTATGCCTTTACTATCAACAACAATGAATTTGTTTGGGTCAGCGCCTGCCTTTATGATCATCTTTGTTATACAAACATTGGCAGCGCCTATGCCTATCATGGTGATCTTTACATCCTGGATCTTCTTCTTTACGATCTTTAAGGCATTAACAAGCGCGGCAAGGGTAACTGCTGCCGTCCCCTGCTGGTCATCGTGCCATACGGGTATCGGCGCTTCAGCCCTCAGTCTTTCAAGGATATAAAAACATTTCGGGTTCTCTATATCTTCGAGGTTTATTCCCCCAAAAGAAGGGGATATATATTTTACGGTTTTTATGATTTCATCAGGGTCTTTCGTATCAAGGCATATGGGGAAGGCATCAACACCGCCCAGATATTTGAAGAGCAACGCCTTTCCCTCCATAACCGGAAGGCCTGCCATTGGCCCTATATCTCCAAGACCGAGCACCCTTGTACCGTCTGTAACTATTCCAACCATATTCGCCTTGTTTGTATATTCAAATACCATATCCGGGTTTTTGTGAATCTCCTTGCATGGCTCAGCTACTCCTGGCGTATACCATATGGCAAAATCATTTACGTCTCTGATAACACATTTCGGTACCACCTCTATTTTACCCTTGTAAAAGGGGTGCATCTTCATTGCATCCCGGGCCGGTTTTTTAGCCTTTTCTATAAGTTCTTCCTTTGTTATCTTCACATCTTCCACGTCCACTCCTCCGTAAGGTATTATTTAAATCCTGATCAATTCAATTTGCAGTGAATATTGTATAGCTAATTATAAAAATTACAAAGAAAAATATCTTTTATATTAAATCATATCATACGGGGTATATAAGGATTCTGCAAACACGCTGTGAGCCAATATACCGATAATCATCTATGCTTCCTCCGAACAATTCCCTCCAGAATAATTGTTTACTTATTTTCTCATCATATAACGACATAAATCAATACAACAATTTTCGGCTTGCAATGGAAACATAATTGGAAGATAATGAATTTATGGGCAGGGGGCTGATGTTATTGGAAGCAGATTTCTTTTCATTCATAAAGTCAAAAAACAAATCAAAAAATCCTGTCATGACATCCTTTAAAACCACCTTTGCCAAATATCATATAAAAAATTATGTTCCATTTTTCTATGTAATATCAGCAAATACCATTAAGATAAATGATTAATCTTCAATAAAGCAATATTTTGAGAGTTTTTTGTGTTGAGTATTTTGTTAAGTTTAAGAAAAAGTATATTGGTATATTAATTGTTATGAATAAAGAATATGCGAGATAAATATGGAACAATTGATCTACTACCCAGGCTTTGAAATAAAAGATCACGACTGGCTCAAATTTGCGCTCCTATATATCGATGAACTTAATCCCATCATTCCTACCGCTGGTGATATTTTCCTCACTGAGTTACACCGCAAACTTACAGAAGAGACCGACCTGATTAAACCGCACAGGCCGAACTATGAAGAGGGAATGAACGCAACCTTTGATGCCCTCGATATTGTTGAAAAGATTATTAGAAACCCATCACGCTATTTGCGATTATTCGGCACAAGCAAAATCATCGAGAAATGGCAGCAGCCAGAAAATCATAACTATACACTCTTTGAAGACAAATATACTTACGAATGGGAACAGTTTTGTAGAAATGCGAAATTGTCAACCCAGTCAGATCTTGGGATAATGCTTCCGAAAGAATTAGGCTTAATATACATGACAATTCTTGCAAATGCTATCTCTGAATCGCGAGGCATATCATCTATAACTGATTATAAGGCCTTAGATAATTTATCAATACTTATTCGTCGTACCACCGATCCTTTAAAAAAGATGAGTACTGCAAAAAGTATAATAAATTTGAAACTACCTGCTAACCTGCGAGACGTTGCTGTAGACAAAATTATTAAATTCAGAAATAGACCTCAGTTCAAAATAAAGTTAAATTCGTTTCATCAGGAGCTAAACAATTTCTTGTCGAACATCGAAGTGGGTAATACTGCATTTGATTTTATTGAATCTTATGAGCAAGTTTGGTCCGATTTTTCTGATGAATTAGTCCAACTTGGGACAGGTATTGTTACTTTGGGTTTGGGTATCTGGATTGCTATTAGTTCTCCCGAAATCACGACTGCGAAATATTTGAAAGAGGTCGTTGCTGCTGGCACCACCCTATCTGTCGGATCATTAATTTCATTAAGGAATGCATGGAAAAAGACACAGCCAAAGAGGTTCACAAGAAAATACTTAGCTGACCTACAAAAGATAAATGATTAGTAAAGGGATTCATAACCAAGGCATGCAGCTAATCGGCCTGAAATCAGGCCTCTCGCTGATGCCCGGTGTTAGCTTTCACTGATCTCAAACCAAACGACCCAGCTTGTGGTCGAAGGAGAAGGTCCTCTGATGATACTTCAAGAAATACTAAGATGGTCGGAAGGGCTTCCGGAATGGCAGAGCGATGCTATAGCCCGACTGCTTGCAAGGCAGGCTCTCGTGCCAGGCGATGTTGACGATTTGTTCGCGCTGCTAAAAGCAGAACATGGCGTCCCTGACCCGAAGGGTCGCAAGCCGAACCGGCTTACTGCTGACCAGATTCCTGCGCCGCTCGAGGTTTCGACGCACGTCGAGTTGCGTGCCATGAAGAACTTGCGACATGTAAATGCAATTGCTGAGAAGCAGGTTCTGCCATTTGGCGCTTCCGGACTTACCGTCATTTACGGCGACAACGGTTCGGGCAAGTCAGGATATTCCCGCGTGCTTAAGCGTGCTTGTCGTGCACGCGACCAAATGGAAGTGATTCACCCAAACGCCAACGCCCCCACTGGCACCGCGACCGTTGCCGAAGCGGTGTTTGAGATCGCCGTCAACGGTGCTACGCGGGATGTGCTCTGGACCAATGGGAAGCCAGCGCCTTCCGAACTATCATCACTTGCGATCTTCGATTCCCGTTGTGCCCGTGCTTACCTGGACAGCGAAGATGACTTCTCATACGTACCTTACGGGCTCGATGTTTTTGAGGGGCTGGCGAAAGTCTGCCGACAACTAAAAACCATGATCGAGACGGAGCAGGCGCACTCAAATGTCGATCTTACTGCATTCGTATCGCTACACGGCGACACAGCGGTCGGCAAACTGATTGCAGCCCTGTCCGCCAAGACAACGGCGGCCCAGATTGAGACGTTGGCTTCGCTGACACCTGAAGAACTGACCCAGCATGCCGAATTGGACAAGAGTCTGAAGGAAAACAACCCGAAAGAGAAAGCTAATCAGTTACGCTTACAAGCACGTCGGATCGCCACCATAGCCACGAATGCTACCAAGCAAGGCACCCTGATGGATCAGACAGTGATTGCTAAGCTGCGAGACCTATCGGACGGCTATCACGCTGCACAAGCAGCATCGGTGCTTGCCGCAAAGCAATTCAAGGAAAGTGAAAATCTCCTTGCGGGCACCGGTGGCGAAGCGTGGCGTGAGCTGTTTGATGCCGCCCGTAAGTTTGCGCTCGAATCCCACCCGGAAAAGAGGTTCCCGGAACTAGGAGCGGATGCTGCTTGCCCACTCTGTCAGCAACCGCTCGCTGAGGGTGCGGCGCGTTTGGTGCGCTTCGAAGAATTCATCCAACAGGATGCAGAGAAAACCACTCAGGAACGTCGCAACGCTCTGTCTACCGAGTACGAGCCTTTTGCCGCGTACGTCTTAACACTAAGCCTTGACGATGTGACCTATGGTGAAATTGAGGCCATCGATCCACAGCTTGCTGTTGACGTACGCACCTTTGAACAGGCGTTGACTGCCCGCCATGAAGCCATCAAACGGTCTGTGGCCTCCCATCAGTGGGATGACGCCAACCAGGCTTTGATTAGTCCAGCAGCCCGGCTTCAGACACTCGCTGACAAGCTGAATGGCGAAGCCGAAACCTTTGAGAAGGCTGCGGACGAAAATGCCCGTGCCGCAATGCAAAAACAACTGAGTGAGCTTGATGCGAGGGTGCGGTTACGTCAGGTCAAGAACGCTGTCATCACGGCCGTGGACGGTCTCAAGCACAAAGCCAAGCTCACGCAATGCCTGTCAGCGGTCAAGACGAATGCCATTTCCTTAAAGGCATCGGAGTTAGCCGAGAAAGTCGTGTCAAAGGAGCTAGCCCGGGCACTCAACGGGGAGTTCAAGACACTGGGCGTCGGCACGCTCAGTGTCTCATTGCAAAGCCGTTCAGACAAAGGCAAGGCGTTGCACAAGCTCAAGCTAGAACTGCCACAAAGTCGTAGCCCCGGTGAAATCTTAAGCGAGGGAGAGCAGCGGGCCATAGCCATCGGGTCCTTTCTCGCCGAAATTGGTCTAACTGGCGGCAAGGGCGGTATCGTATTCGATGATCCGGTCTCTTCGCTGGATCATCGAATACGCGAGCGCGTAGCGAAGCGTTTGGCGGTGGAGGCCGCTCAGCGCCAGGTGATCGTCTTCACTCATGAGATCTACTTTCTCTGCGTCCTCGTGGAGGAAGCAGAGGCAGCAGGTGTTCCGGTTTCAACCCAGAGTCTGACCCGCCGCGCGGAAGGGTTCGGTATAGCTGACCCGGAACTCCCATTCGAAGGCAAAAACGCCAGCAAGCGGATCGGTGCGCTAAAAGCCCAGCACCAGCTCATTGCTAAGTTGTACAAAAACGGCGAAGAACAGGAGTATCGGAAGCAGACTATGGATGCCTACGTTCATCTGCGCATGGCTTGGGAGCGGGCCGTCGAAGAAGTGCTGCTGCGCAAGGTGGTTTTACGCTTTCGCAAGGGTATCGAAACGCAACGACTGGCCGAGGTCATTGTTGATGATGGTGACTATGCACAGGTTGACGCCGGTATGAAGAAGTGCTCAAACTACGCGCACGACAAGGCCCTCTTGGGGGGAGTAGCGGTGCCTGAACCTGAGGAGTTATTCGCTGACATTATGGCACTGGAAACTTGGCGGAATGATATTGAGAAAAGAAGCAAGGACACCGCGAAACGTCGAAAAGGTTGAAGCTCGTCATCTCTATGTGTTTTATAGAGGAGAGCTAACAAATGCATGGAGCGGATCGGCAGGAAACGGCACCTGCCTTCCGCTCATGCTGCTGTTGGAACCATATTATAGGAAATAAATTCATTTTCTGATTATTTCCGGCAACTATGGATACTGTGTTTGCAACATTTGTTACAACAGTTGTAACAAAAAGTAAATATTCTGTAGACCAAGGACTGGCTTTGCTTTGAGCTATGAAACCTTTTTTGCGTCCAATTTGGACGCAAAAAATAATAACTACTATGAATTATTAATTTAATGTCTACCAATAAAAACATAGAGACAAAAAACGAAATAAAAAATATAATGAAATACAAAGACATTAAAAGGTAAAGAATCGAAGACAAAACGCATAGAAGCGTTCCAACAAATGCGTGCAGCCAATCGGCCTGAAATCAGGCCTCTCGCTGACGCCAGTGTTAGGTCCAGGATTAAGACAGAGACAACGCTGGCCTATGAGAAATAGATTGAAAGAATAATTATGAAATCAGACTATCTCATAAAATTAGGTGATTCAATGAATTTTGCTGCTGGTATCCCTCAAGAGGAACAGGATAAACTATTGAAGCGGTTAAATTCAATCACTATCAGGAAAGACGAGTATTTTTTGAGGGCCGGAGAAGTCCCCCAAAGAATAGGTTTTAATGTGTCTGGCTTAATGCGCCTTTTCTATATTGACAGTAACGGGACAGAACGCATAAAGCATTTTTGCATTGAAAACACCCTAGCTATCTCGTACAGCGCATTTTTACTGAGAGAAGAATCAAAATTATATATCCAGGCAATAGAAGATACAAAACTCCTTACCATAAATTACGAAACCTACTGCGAAATCCTGGACAGCCATGCATGTTGGCAGACAGTATTAAGAAAGTTTGCTGAACTGTTGTATATCATCAAAGAAAAAAGAGAACACGAATTTTTAATGAATAGCGCGCAAGAAAGATATTTACAATTTCTGGAAGACTATCCGAATATTAAAGAGAGATTAAACAATTATCATATTGCATCATATCTTGGAATTACCCCCGAATCACTGAGTAGAATTCGCACAAATTTAAAGCAAAATTAACATACATCAATGACTGCAAATCTAACCTCCTGTATTTTGTTGTAATAGAATTTTAAAACTAACTAAATTCAGGAGGGATATGTCATGAATCACAAAATTGGTGAAGCATTAAAGAGCGGTTTGATTAATGGTATAATATGTAGCATTATTGCAGGATTACTCAATTATTTTATCTTCCCTTTCCCCAAAAGCATAATGGATAATGTAATGGGTCATAGTATCGGCGGCTTTTTTTCTGGCTTTTTTGCGGGTCTCATTGGAGTATTGATGTATATAAAGTTTCACACTGACAATAAAAGTAGGTCTAAATTAGAATGATTGACATTACCTTGATTGTTAAGGATTAGACTGAATATTGGAGGTGAAATATGGAGTTATCAAACAAAACTATTGTGATTACAGGAGCATCAAAAGGTCTTGGCAAGGAGACTGCACTCCGTTTATGTCGTCAGAATACAAATCTAGTTCTTGTAGCGCGCACCGAAAACCTACTGAAACAGACGCAAAAAGAAATTGATAATCTGACAGGCAGATCGCCATTGATTATTCCTTGCGACGTTTCAAACGAATCGGACGTAGAGCGTATGTCGGGAATAATTAAAACCAACTTTCATCATGTCGATGTCTTGATAAACAATGCCGGGATTGGGATTCATAAGATTTCGGAAGACATGTCAAGTGAAGAAATGAGGAAACAGTTTGAAGTAAATTTCTACGGTCCTGTTTATTGTATAAAGGCCTTGCTTCCGCTGCTTAAGCTCAGTGATTCCCCCTACATATTGAACATTGGTTCCTTGGTCGGTGAAATATCGTTTGCGGATAACAGTATTTATGCGGCGACGAAATCCGCGCTATCGTGTTTTTCTGATGGCCTTCGCAGTGAAATGGTAAAGTCTAATATTAGAGTAGGATTATTTTTACCAGGGCTTATGAGCACCTCGTTTCAAAACGATAGGGAACGTAAGATAAAAACTCCCTCATTTATGATCCTCGATCCCCAGAAAGTAGCTGCAAAACTTGAGAGAGTCATTCATCGAAGGAAGAAAAAGGTTTACGTGCACAAATGGATGCTTTTTCTTATGAAAATGAAAAAGTTATATGGATAATGTTTTTGAAGTGATACAATAAGATGAATAATACATAATATGATCAACCAACAATCTGATGCAGGCGATTCCTTACAGTCGCGGCTGATCATGGTGTTGGGCCCAGACAAGAGACGTTATGGTATGAGGACGACCGGATTATTCCCCATGTCAGTTTGCCAACGAGAAATCCTGGTACAGGGTTACATAAGGCATTGAGAAGCTCGTTGACAAAAGTTCTCAATTATGCTAACCTGGTTTAATGAGATATACCATTGAGTACTTTAATCCGTATGTAAGAGAAGAAATTGAGGATTGGCCCGCCGACGTTCTGGCCGACTATGCGCGAATTGTAGAGTTGCTCATGGAGTTCGGGCCACATTTACGTATGCCACATTCACGAGCTATGGGGGATGGGTTATTTGAATTGAGGCCTCGAAGTTCTGAAGGTATTGGAAGAGTATTCTATTGTTTCATGATAAATCAACGCATCGTGATACTTCATGCATTTATCAAAAAGACACGAGAAACCCCAAAAAGAGAATTAAAGCTGGCCCGTAAAAGAATGAAGGAGGTTAAAAATGACTGACATTAAATACGATCCTGTGTCTCACGACCATGAGGCATTCTTGAATAAGGCCAGGAAGCGTCAAGGTTTTCGCGAAGCGTATGACAACTTAGAGGAAGAATATATGCTTGTTCGTGAGATGCTGTCTGCCCGCTCAGAGTCCGGTCTCACACAAGAAGCTGTTGCAGAACTGATGGGTACCACTAAGAGTGCAGTATCACGTCTGGAATCAGCGGGCAAACATGCTCCGTCAATTACAACGCTCAAGAGGTATGCGAAAGCCGTTGGTTGTGATCTGCAAATCAAGTTAGTTCCTAAAAACAGCCCAACAAGGCGCTCCACCCAATCGGCAACAAAAGACGTTGCCTCTGGGTGAGCTTTGTGTTATGCCATGAAAAGGGCATTGACTACCACATTTAAAGTACGTTATAATGTACGTTATTTATGTGAGGTGCTATATGAAAAGACTCAGAGTCAATGAAGATATCCGGCCAATGTCGGAGTTTCGCACTGGCATTGCATCCTTCCTCAAACAGATACACGATACAAAGCGCCCACTCATCATCACACAGCATGGGAAAGGTGTGGCTGTTTTGCTCGACGCAGGCGAATATGAAGCTATGCAAGAGAGAATTGAATTACTTCAAGACATACAGACATCTATTGGTCAGATAGAAGCTGGTCAGGGAATTGACCATGAAAATGCCAAGACCACCTTATTGAAACAGATCAGAGAATGAAAATCATCTGGTCTCCCGTTGCAATGGACAGAGTCTCAGAGATAGCAGGGTACATAGCACAGGAAAATCCGGTTGCTGCAAAAAGTTGGATAGAAACAGTTTTTCAAAGAGTGGGTGAACTGAAAGTATTTCCTGAGAGCGGTCGCGTTGTGCCGGAAACCGACAGTGAAACTATAAGAGAACTGATATATGGCAACTACCGAATAATCTACCGGTTGGAAGAAAAGAGGATTTCCGTGCTTACCGTTCGTCACGGGAAGCAGATATTGCCGGTGGATGAAATCGTGGTATAATCAGCCGTGGAGGCTATCGCTTACGCTCCGGCCCAACTTCGTGTTACGCAACAAAAGACGAATGATAGGTATCACTAAAAACAGAAGGGACTTGTCATGCAAAAAGAAGAAGATCACTCTGGAGAGTTAGACAAAAAGTTAGCCGCTGTGTGCGGGCTTTACTGTGAGGCATGCACTTTTTTCATTGCCACGAAGGAAGACCCGGCAAGGCTCAAGGGACTGGCAACACGATTTCAGATTTCAGAGGAAGCGGTCAAGTGTTACGGATGTCGGTCGACCAAGAGAGTACCTTAGGAGAACAATGGGACGTTGGATAATAATAGCAGGATTAATATTAGTTGTAATAGGGATAATACTGCACTTCGCTCCCTGGCTTGTGAATTGGTTCGATAAATTGCCAGGTGATATACGTATTGAGACTGAGCGGAGCAAAATATTTATTCCTATTACATCCATGGTGATACTTAGCATTATTCTGACAGTGCTAATAAACTTATTTAAACGATAGGCTGACAACGCAACCGGCCACGGCTACATAACACAATGCTTGAGAAGGCGCGTCGGCCTGTCTCAAAGACATTCGGACGCTTTGGCCGCAGTTTTCTCCGAAACGTTTTCGGAGAAAGCCCTATGCCCTGCAAACCCAATACAGGCTTAGCTTTAGAGCACGGAACCTTTTTTGTATTCACAGTGAATACAGACTGCAAAATATCATGTTCTACCCGGCTTGACAGCCACTTTCCTATTTTGTAGGATTAAAGTTTCAGCACGTTAATTGTAGAAGGAGGATTCACATATGGATTTAAAGGGAACAAAAACCGAAAAGAATTTGCTCTTAGCGTATACCGGCGAGTCTAACAACAGGAACTTATATTCCTATTTTGCATCACAGGCAAAAGAAGAAGGATATGAACAGATTGCCGCAATTTTTTTGGAAACAGCCGACAATGAACAAGAACATGCCAAACAAGAGTTAAACTTTATTCAGACAAGTGATGTAGAACTCCCTGCCGGTATTTATCCTGTTAAAGGATTTGGCAAGACTGTTCCCAATCTGGAAACAGCCGTTGCCGGTGAACACTACGAGCAGAGTATAATGTATCCTGAGTTTGCCGACACAGCCGATGAAGAAGGTTTTTTTGAAATTGCCCGAATGTTGCGGCACATTGCCTCTATAGAAGCTCTGCATGAAAAACGGTATCTTGCCCTTTTAAATAATATAAAAGAAGGGAAAGTTTTCAAAAAGGATACGGTTGTTAAATGGAAATGCCGCGTATGCGGATATGTAAATGAAGATAAGGATGCCCCTGATAAGTGTCCTGTATGTTCTTATGGCCGTGCCTTTTTTGAGTTATCAGCAGAAAATTATTAGGATTGGATCGGGAAAATTCCAGGAAAGATTTATAGATGTTGAAATTTAATTTAATACATGATAAAGATTTCAGCTAAGCAATATTCGTCCGATTTGCAAGGGAAGTGAAGTGAAAATCTTCCACTGTCCCGCAACTGTGAAGGGTTAAAGGCAACGCATGGCATATGCCGGCCACTGTCCGGAAAAATGGATGGGAAGGTGCGTGGGCTTAATTCCCGGAAGTCAGGAAACCTTGGATTGGATGTCTGAAGATACTGTCCTTACGAGGCATAAGGAGGTTACTCGTGAAGCATCCAATATCATTATTTCTCTTGTTTTTGATTTTTATCTTTCCCCATGTGGCAAAATGCCAGCAACTCCACAGTTTAGACGAAATCGTTGTTACTGCAACAAGGGTCGAAACACCGGTAGAAGAGGTGGCAAGCTCGATCAGCATAGTAACATCAAAAGAGATTGAGGATAAAAAAGAACCTATGGTGCTGGATGTCCTCCGGGGATTGCCCGGGGTCGATGTGACGCAAACCGGAGGGCTCGGCAGGTCATCATCAATATATATCAGGGGCGCCAATCCGGAGCATACCCTTGTAATGATCGATGGGATGGAAGTAAATGATGTAATGCACTTCGGCAGGCTCTATGATTTTTCAGACCTTACGATTGATAATGTTGAACGCATTGAGGTTTTACGGGGGCCTCAGAGCACTCTTTACGGTTCAGGCGCCATAGGCGGCGTTATCAACATAATTACAAAAAAGGGGGCTGGAAAACCGAAATTCTTTGTATCCGGAGAGGGCGGTTCCTATAATACATTCAGGGAATCAGCCGGATTAGAGGGCTCTTTGAAAAACTTTTACTATTCTTTGGGTATCTCACACATAAATTCCAAAGGTATCTCATCGGCCTACAGAAAAGACAGTAATATTGAAACCGACGGATATGATAATGCGTCCTTTTCATCAAGGTTCGGATTTACCCTTGGAAAACACGTCAATACCGATTTTATTGTCCATTACACCAAAACAAGATCAGACATCGACAATGGAGGGGGGCGAGGGGGCGATGATGTAAATAACATATACAGAGCTGCCCAGCTTCTTTTAAAGGGAAAGGTGGATATCGCCCTATTTGAAGGAAAATGGATACAGTCCATAGAGTTCGCTACCAACACCAATGACAGAACATACTTTAACCCCAGAGATTTCCAGCACCCTGATGATGCAGAAAAATCGAGCTACAACGGAAGACTTAACAAAATAGGATGGCAGCATGTTGTTGAGGCTCATAAAACAAATACGCTCACCTTTGGTGTGGAATATAAGGAAGAAACGGGAAAATCCGATTACCGCTGGATAAATGCCTGGGGCACAGGGACAACCCTCTTTCCCGAAAAGTCGGCACATAATACAGGCTATTACATACAGGATCAGGTTAAGCTTGGGGAACAGTTTTTCGGAACCATAGGCTTGCGCCTGGATGATCACAGCGAAATAGGATCGAAAATCACATACAGGATTGCCCCTGCTTACTTCATAAAAAAGACAGGAACAAAGATACGAGGGACATACGGCACCGGAGAGAGGGCTCCCTCCTTGTACCAGCTCTATGCGCCTGCAACGGTATGGGGGGCTGTGGGTAATGTCAATTTAAAGCCGGAGGAAAGCAAAGGCTGGGATTTCGGGATAGATCAGGATTTTTTTAATGAAAAAGTCACCCTCGGAATCACCTATTTCAGTAACAAATTTAAAAATCTCATAGATTACGATAACACCCTCGGTTACGTAAATATCGGAAAGGCACAAACTGACGGAGTGGAGTTCTCAACAAGGATTAAGGCAAGAGATGATCTTACATTCGATTTCAGCTATACCTGTATGGACACTGAAAACCAGGATACCGGCGAATCTTTATTGAGAAGACCGAAGAATAAGTTCAGCGCTGATACAAGCTATAGTTTTTCAGAAAAAGGGAGCATTCATCTCAGGGTTCTATATACAGGTCAAAGGAGGGACTGGATGCCATATCCTTCAAGCGGTATAGTCGGAGGACATACTCTGGTAAATATTGCAACCAAATATAATATAACCAAACAAATTCAGCTTTTCGCAAGGATTGAGAACCTCCTGAACAGGCAATATCAGGAAGTCCGGGGATATGGGACGCCCGGCTTTTCCATGTACGGAGGTTTTAAAGTTGCCTTTTGACCGGGGCTAAGCGGTAAGATATATGCACGAAGGAGGTATATAATGTACGGGGATAAAGAGCTTAATACAATGAAAGAACTATCATCCAGATTAAATAATATTTTTACCGGTGCTGTTGAAAAAATGGCCGTGCCCAACATTCTTTTCTCCGGCGGACTTGATACAAGCATCATTGCAGCTATTGCATGCCACATCTATCCGCCCTCTGAAGTTCAAGCAGTTACGATAAACCTTTTGTCTGAAGGCGATGATCTCCAATATTCAAAAGAGCTTGCACAGGCCCTGCAATTCCATCATATCCAGAGATCAATCAGCATTGATGAGGCGCTGCAAGCTATTCCCGTTGTAATCAAAGCGCTTGGAAGCTTTGACCCTGCAATACCGAATGATATTACCGCCTACTACGGTTTAAAGACCCTCTCCGGCATGGGCATCTCTTCATTCATGACAGGGGACGGTGCAGACGAACTTTTTGGCGGCTATGATTTTATGAAAGAAATTGATGATTTATCCAATTATATAAGAAGGATAACCTCGCACATGTCTTTCAGTTCAAATGTGCTTGCAGATTTCCTGGCAATGGATGTAAGACAGCCCTTTCTCGAAAAAGAGGTAATCAAATTCGCTCTGGAAATACCGGATAAATTCAGGATTCGGGCAGAGCACGGGGTGATCCACGGCAAATGGATACTTAGAAAGGCCTTTGAAGACCTTCTCCCGGTCAGGTTCATCTGGCAGGGGAAAAGACCCCTTGAATACGGTTCCGGCATGACAAGACTCAGGGAGATCATATCTTCGATGGTCAGTGACGAGGAGTTTCGAAATAATCCTTATCCTGTCAGGTTTTTTAATAAAGAACATTTCTATTATTACAAGGTGTTCTGTGAAGTTGGCAACACGATCCCGGCACCGAAAGAAGGAGAAAAGGCATGTCCGGCCTGCGGCGCCGGCATGTCAGTCAATTCCTTTCACTGCCGTGTGTGCGGGCACGTACTTGAATGGAAGTTATAAATTATTACAAGGAGGTTACTATGAAGACATTTTGTTCATGGAGCGGAGGAAAGGACAGCGCCCTGGCATTCTATGAGGCAGCCAGGTCCGGCATAGCAATCACCCACTTACTCAATATGGCAACGGAAAACGGCAAGCATTCACGTACTCACGGCCTTACATCAGAGCTTCTCGTCTCTCAGGCTGAAGCGCTCAACATCAGTCTTGTACAACAGGGGGCATCCTGGGACACCTATGAAAATGAATTCAAGAAAGCCGTTGCAGGCATCAAAGAGGGTAACGCACTCAGAGGAGTCTTCGGGGATATCGATATGATAGAACACAGGAACTGGGTGGAGCGGGTATGCCTGGAGTCGGGGGTAGAACCCATGCTTCCTCTTTGGTTGAGAGAAAGAGAGGAACTCCTCAACTCTTTTATCGACGCAGGCTTTAAGGCCATCGTCGTTGCAACGGATAAACAATATTTAGGCGAAGAATGGCTTGGCAGGGAAATAAACAGGGCATTTATGGATGATCTAAAGGCATTTGACCGTGTCGATCTCTGTGGTGAAAAAGGAGAGTACCATACCTTTGTTTATGATGGCCCCATCTTTGTAAAACCCGTAGAGTTCAGCATTATACGAAAGGTATTAACGGACTCATATTGTTTTCTGGAACTTACAGCAAATAAACAGATGTGACCAAAATAACAATGAAAAAACACGTTATAACTACGCTTTTTATTGTTGTTTTTGCTTATGCCGGCATTTTTATCCTGACCAATTCTTACGCAGGTGAGCCTACAGCGAAGCCAACACCGTATCAAAGAATCATTTCCTTGAGTCCTGCCATCACAGAAGCCCTATATCTGCTCGGTGTTGAAGACAGAATCATCGGCGTCACTACATATTGCCAGAAACCCCCTGATGCAGCAAAAAAAGAAAAAATCGGTACAATATTGGAAATCAATACGGAAAAGGTGATCAGCCTAAAACCCGACCTTGTTATCGGCACAGGGCTTACAAATTCAAAAGATACCAAGAAATTAAAAAACCTCGGGATAAATGTGGTAACTTTTGATATATCAAAGGACTTTGATTGGCTCTGTCACATTTTCATTGAACTCGGCAAATTGGTGGGAAAAGAAGAACAGGCAAGGACTATGATAGCTGAATCGAAGAAAAGGATAGTAAAAACACAAAAAAAGGTGGAAGGCCTGTCCCGTAAAAAGGTCTTTGTCCAGCTCGGCTCCAAACCACTTTTTGCAGTCACCAGAGATTACTTTATCAACGATCTTATAGAATTTGCCGGCGGGGTAAATATTTTTAAAGATGCACAATCCGGTCTCGTAAGCAGGGAAGAAGTGGTACGGCGCAATCCCGATATAGTTATTATCACAACCATGGGCATTACAGGCGAAAAAGAGCAAAAAACATGGCAACAATACAGAACCATTAATGCCGTGAAAAACAAGAATATATACCTCGTAGATTCCGACAGGATGTGCAGCCCCACACCGGTCAGCTTTGTAGAATTGCTTGAAGATATCGTAAAGATACTGCATCCAGAGGCATTTGAAGGATAGGGAATGAAAAAAACTATATTGAACTGGCGGTACTCCATACTTCTTTCAGTGGGGTTCCTTCTTGCCGCAAGCCTCTATTCGCTGAGCAGTGGCTCATCCGACATAACCCTGAAAGATGTTATACCGACGCTCTTAAGAGGCAGCGGAACCCCTGAGTTCAGCATTCTTTTTGATATCCGCATACCCAGGATTCTGCTGGGCTTTGCTGTCGGCGGTTCTTTAAGCCTTGCCGGGGTTATCCTCCAGGGCATGTTCCGGAACCCCCTTGTTGAGCCTTATACGCTTGGCATTTCAGGAGGCGCTGCCCTCGGCGTAGCCCTCTGTATTATTCTGGGACTGCACAGAATATTCCCGGACCTTGCCATGCCGCTTTTCGGATTCATAGGCGCCTTTGCTGTGGCCCTTCCCATCTCCCTTATAAATATAAGGAAAGGTACGGTTAAAACAGAGGGTCTCCTTCTTACAGGCGTAATGATAAGCTATATCTCTTCTTCCATAGTTACCCTTATATTGGCCATATCGCGCACTGAAGACCTCCAGGGCATCATATTCTGGATAATGGGCTCATTAGAAGAACCAAGCTGGTTGCTCATCTCCATTGTCCTGTTTATTTCTTTGACCTGCCTTGTCTTGTCTTACATCTTCTCTTTAGATCTGAACGCCCTTGCCCTGGGCGAGGAAGAGGCCGTTCATCTCGGCGTAAACGTGGAAAGGGCAAAGAAGATGCTCTTTCTCATTGCATCAGTTTTGACAGGTGTCAGCGTATCCATTGCAGGCATAATCGGTTTTGTCGGGCTTGTTGTGCCTCACTTTGTAAGGATGCTTGCAGGGTATGACCACAGGGTACTTCTTGTCATGTCATTCCTTACAGGCGCAGGCTTTCTCATATTCTGCGATACCCTGGCGCGGACAATCATTTCACCCGTCGAACTTCCTGTAGGGGTTATAACTGGCATACTCGGAGGTAGCCTTTTTGTCTATGCCTTAAGCAGAAGGTTTTTGAAATGATTGAAATAAATAATTTTTCATGCGGATATGGCTCAAAGGTCATACTCAACAATATCGATCTCCGGGTAGAAAAGGGGGAGTTTGTGGGCATCATCGGCCCTAACGGATCAGGTAAAACCACTCTGCTTCGCGGTATTACACGGTTAGTCAAGCCCTTTGGAGGTATGATCCGTTTCGGCGGGAAAGATATAAGGGGGATGGGCTTCAGAGAAATTGCACAAAAGATAGCTGTAGTATCCCAGGGCATTCCTTCAACAATAATGACTGTTGAAGAATATGTCCTCCTCGGCAGAATACCCCATTACAGCACATTCCAGTTGTTCGAAACCGGAAAGGATATTGAACTTGCCGAACATTGTATGGAGATTACCGATACAATAAGATTTAAAGACAGGTATATCTCTATGTTAAGCAGCGGAGAGGTACAGCTCGCGCTCATTGCGCGTGCACTCACTCAGGAACCGTTGCTACTGCTGCTTGATGAACCTACTGCCCATCTGGATATTACTCATCAGGTGGGAATCCTCGATCTTATCAAAAGATTAAACAGGGAATATGCCCTTACCATTATCATCGTGCTTCACGATCTCAACCTTGCCGCAGAATACTGCGACCGCCTCGTCCTCATGGACAAAGGCGCCATCAAAAGAACGGGAAAACCGGAAGACGTACTGAATTACAGTGATATTGAAGAGGTTTATAAGACGGTTGTTGTTGTGGAAACAAACCCTCTGTCTTCTAAGCCATTCGTGCTTGTCGTGCCTGAGGAGGTAAAGAAACGATGCAAAAGATAATTATTATACTTGGAGGCGCAAGGAGCGGAAAAAGTCATTATGCATTGGCAGAAACATCTCTTATAAAAGGGAAAAAGGCCTTTATTGCGACAGCAGAGCCCCTCGACGACGAGATGCATATCCGTATAGAAAATCATAAGAAGGAAAGAGGCAACGACTGGGATACCTACGAAGAACCGATTCACATAGCCCCTCTAATAAGCAGGATCAAAGGAAAATACGACGTTATCCTCATAGACTGTCTTACCTTATGGGTTTCGAATATCATGCATGCCGGTTTTGACATTGTTGAAGAGGCAGGGAAACTCGTTTCCGTTATCTCAACCTACTCCCCTACCCCTCTATATATTATTTCAAATGAAGTAGGGCTGGGACTTGTCCCGGAATCGCCTCTCGGAAGGGCGTACAGAGACAATCTGGGGCATGTGAACCGGCAGGTTGCGCAGGCGGCGTCAGATGTAATCTTTATGTTTGCAGGCATTCCATTAAAAATAAAGTCATCATAAAATGTTTTTGAAATGACTACGAAAATTTAATAATGATAAACCAGGGGGAGGAAGGGTAAAGTATGGGAAATGAAGAAGGATTTCTTCATTTCCGCCGGATTCACATAAGCGTATATGTCAATCCGGCTTGGGTGGTCAGCGGCATGGCAGGGATGTTTTAGATTCGTATGGGCTGTGAGCCTTGCAGGCCGTAATCGTACTGAATGTACGATGGAGGATCGCAAGGTGAAGCAGAGCGCCGAAGATAAACATTCCAATCATGCCGCTGACCTACTAGGGTAAAAACAGAAAAAACGTATGTCTATAAAACAAAATTGACAATACTGCGTGGAAAAACAGGAGGTATAAATGAAGAAACTCACGATTGAACCGATAAAGACATCATTGCTTGAATTGGCACAGACACGACTCGACAGCCTTACAAAACCGATAGGCAGCCTTGGCAGGCTTGAAGAATTTGCGAGAAGACTTGTCGGCATAACAGGTCAGGAGATCCCGCCTCCTTTTTCAAAAAAGGCGATCTTCACTTTTGCAGGAGACCATGGAGTTACAGAGGAAGGGATATCGCTTTATCCGAAAGAAGTAACGGAACAGATGGTATATAATTTTCTCAGAGGCGGTGCAGGCATAAACGTACTTGCAAGACATGCCGGGGCGGATGTTGTTGTTGTGGACATCGGCGTAGACTGTGATTTTACCGGACAGGCTGGTCTCCTCATAAAGAAAGTCGTCAGAGGAACAAAAAATATGCGAAAGGGACCTGCCATGACCCGTGAAGAGGCAGAACAATGTATCGACACAGGTATTGCGCTCGCTATGGAATATGCCGACAAAGGCTATTGCATGTTCGGAACAGGGGATATGGGGATAGGCAATACCACCGCATCCAGCGCCATTGCAGCGGTCATTTCAGGGAAGCCTGTTGCCGGGGTAACAGGCAGAGGAACAGGTATATCCGACGAAGCCTTGGCACACAAGATCAAGGTTATCGAAGATGCAATAGCCTTCAATAGACCGGATCCAAAAGACCCGATTGATGTGCTCTCCAAGGTGGGCGGCGCAGAGATAGGTGGGATTGCAGGGATTATTCTCGGGGCTGCATACCGGAAGATACCGGTGGTAGTAGACGGCTTCATTTCTACTGCAGGGGCACTAATAGCCTATACTATAGAACCGGCAGTAACAGACTATATATTCGCAGCACATAACTCAGTGGAAACAGGTCATAAGATTATCCTTGATGCAATGGGCTTACAACCCATCCTTAATCTGGACTTAAGGCTCGGTGAAGGCACCGGGGCAGCCCTGGCTATGTTCATAATTGAAGGGGGTCTTAAAATATATTGTGAAATGGCTACATTCGATGAAGCAGGCGTTTCAAAGGAACTGTCGTGAAATTACGAAACATTGCCCTCGCCTTTCAGTTTCTCACCATCATACCGATAAAAACAACCGGTGAGGTTTCAGAAAAAGATATAGCCGATTCTTCGATATTTTTTCCTGTTGTAGGGGCTTTTCAAGGGCTTATACTTGTTGTCTTATCTTTTTTACTTATGAAGGTTTTTTCTCCGGAAATAACGGCTGCTATTATTTTGCTTGGATACCTTCTAACAAATGGAGGTTTTCATCAGGACGGCCTTTCCGACACATTTGACGGCATTTCTGTAAAATCTACAGGAAATCGGGCACAAGATATACAAAAGAGGCTTGCGGTAATGAAAGATAGTACAACAGGGCCAATAGGGGTGACTGCCATTGTCTTTTCATTGCTTTTCAAATATCTTTTAATGAAGGCAATTCTGCAAATAGAGGGGAATGCGTATCTTATCCTTTTTTTAATGCCTATTTATTCAAAATGGGCTATGGTATCAGTCATGTATCGTTCAAGAAGCGCGCGTTCAGACGGCATCGGCAGGATTTTTCTCGAACATGGAGGTTTCAAACACGTTGCATTCTCTACCCTCCTTATGGTTATTATGGGCATAACGGCATTCTATGCATGTGTATATTGCACATCTTCTTCTCAATGGGGAGCAGGCACGCTTATCTTGTTTCTTATCTGTGAAATAGCTGTAATTTATCTCTTTTGCCTTTTTTTAAGACAAACTTTCATAAATAAATTCGGAGGACTCACAGGGGATAATTTTGGTGCAATCCATGAAATATCAGAAATTGCATTTCTGTTCGTTGCATTGTTATGGAAATAATTAACAACCATATTCTCATTGTTGTATTTATCCTTGCATTCCTGCTCGATCTGGTAATGGGCGACCCCCCGTGGCTTCCGCATCCTGTAAGGATCATCGGAAAAGGTATCACCGTACTTGAATATCTGCTGACAAAATCCGCTTCAATGAAAGCACAGGAAAAGCTGGCCGGGATTCTTCTGGCAGTGATGATCGTTCTTTCAACATTCCTTATAGCCTATATAACAGAGAAATGGATCCTTTTCGGCACACAGGGTATAATCAAATTAGCCGGCATAGTTTTTCTCGTATATCTCACATCAACAACCCTTGCGACAAAAGAGCTTTTAAGGGCGGGGTTTAACGTTATAGAGGCTCTTAAAGAAGATAATATATTCCTTGCCAGAAGACATTTAAGCATGATCGTGGGTCGCGATGTGGACAGCCTCGATAAAAAAGACATATTGAAGGCAACGATGGAAACCATTTCCGAAAACTTATCCGACGGCGTTATCGCCCCCCTCTTTTACCTTGCGATAGGGGGAATGCCACTCGGGCTTGTTTATAAGGCGATAAACACGCTCGACTCTATGGTCGGGTATAAAAACGAAAAATATATACGTTTAGGCTGGGCCTCGGCGCGCCTTGACGATCTTGCCAACTACATACCGGCACGTATATCCGGTCTTCTCATTGTATTGTCATCAGGTGTACTCTTTCGATCCCGGCAAATCATGCGTTATGCCTTCATAACCATGTACCGTGACGGAAGGAAGCATGCGAGCCCGAACAGCGGTTATCCTGAAGCCGCGATGGCAGGCGCCCTCGGGGTCAAACTCGGAGGACCGTCAACGTACGGTGGGGTTCTTTTCGATAAACCGTACATCGGCTCCGAAAGGACGGAAGAATATCTTTCTGCTTCTCTCGATACCATAAGGATCGTAAAGATGGCTTCATTCTTTGGCTTTTTTATATCAATTGGTGTACTATGTCTGCGGGCAATTTTATGACAGGTCACGGCGGCGATATCTACGGTTTTGCTGAGAAAAGAATGGATTCCTTGTCTCAAATTAATGTTATAGATTTCAGCGCCTCCATAAATCCTCTCGGAACGTCCAGAAACGTTATTCTTGAGATAAAAAAAAATCTCAGGCACCTTATCCACTACCCCGATAACAGGGTAAAAAAACTGACCGATAAGATTGCAGAAACGCTCAACATTGACCCGGAATATGTTTTCTGCGGAAACGGGTCTACAGAACTGATATATCTTATCCCAAGGGTAATAGGATTCAAGAAGGTACTTCTTGTTCAACCCACATTCAGCGATTATGAAAGGGCTTGCAGGATAGCATACCCCCAATGCGTTGTAACAGATTATTTACTTGAGCGCAGCAACGATTTTGACATAGAACCTCAAAAATTGATAAATTACGCCCTGGACAAAAAAGTTGGAGCCGTGTTTATATGCAACCCGAATAACCCGACAGGAAGACTCGTTGCAAAAGAGGGGCTTCTGGAAATAGTCGAAGCAACACAAAATCAACAAATCTATCTCATCGTAGACGAATCCTTCATTGATTTCTGTCAGGACGGGACTGTTGCCGGTGAAGTCAAAAACAACCCCTATCTTATTGTGTTGAGGTCAATGACAAAGTTTTATGCTCTGGCCGGTTTACGGCTGGGTTATGGCATCTTTCCGCCCATCATTGCCGGGATGCTGAAGAAATACAAAGAACCCTGGAGCGTAAATGCCCTTGCACAGGCTGCCGGTATAGCCGCATTGAATGAAAGCTCTCTTAAAGAAAGGACAATGAAGATCATAAGCAGGCAAAAAAGGATTTTAGAAAAAGGTTTCAGGAATCTCGGCATAGATTATGTCCCTTCCCATGCAAATTATTATCTTTTGTGCACCCCTCATGCTCAAAGGATTGCCGAAGGTCTCTCGCGCAGAGGCATTATGGTAAGGGATTGCTCGAACTTCAAAGGGCTTGATCACAGATATTTACGAATTGCGGTAAAATCACAAAAAGAGAACAGGCTTCTCTTAAAACATATGGAGGAATGCATTGAATAGAACCAACCGTACACGATTATTTCTCATAAGACACGGCGATACAATCGACGAAGAAACAAAAAAAGTCTTTAAGGGAACCAGCGACATACCATTGTCCGAAAAAGGCAGGACAAAGCTGCAAAAGGCTTCTCAATTTCTCACACGCTATAATTTTGATCACATATATACATCCGCCCTTTCACGGTGTATTGAAAGCGGTAAAATTATTGCCGAGCCACACAATCTTGATACAGAGATTGCCGAAGCCTTTAATGAAATCCATTTCGGCATCTGGGAGGGGAGAAGCTTTGAAGAAATAGATGAGGAAAATCCGACAGAATTCCGGAGATGGGTAAAAAACCCGGACATTCATACACCCCCTCAGGGCGAACCGCTTATAGATGCCCAACAAAGAAGCGTCGCCATCTTTCACGAGATGATAAACAGGCACAGAGGACAGAATACCGTCATAGTCACTCACGCAGGCATACTGAGATTGATACTTGCTTCGATCCTTGACATGAAAATATCCGCGATATTCAGGATTGGCCAGGATTACGGCTGTATTAACATAATAGACATTTACAAGGATGATATTGCTGTAATAAAGCTTCTCAATTTTACTATGTATTGATTATTACCGGGACACCCGCAAGCGTTTGCCCGGTCGCCTTTAGTGAAAATTGTGTTGTCTGTAAGTAAATGCCTGTGATATATAAAATAATCATGCCGACGTAGCTCAGGGGTAGAGCAGCTCACTCGTAATGAGCAGGCCGCGGGTTCGAATCCCATCGTCGGCTTTGATATTTCAACAGTTTACAAATCTACCAGAAAAACAACCAATTCATTTTGAACTTAAGGGGTGACATAATTATATTGTAGACACACATTTGTCTGATGCCATTGCCAAGACGTTAAAAAGAAGCTATAATAGAATTACTCAATATTATCTAAAAGATAAGGAGATATTCAATGACAAAAAGCATTTTGAAGACCAAACCTCAGGTGGTAATGAAAGACGGCAGACCAAGTGCCGTAATAATCGATATCAACGACTATCGTGAATTGCTTGAAAAGCTTGAAGACAAAGAAGATCTTGCAGACCTCGAAAAAATACGCGTGGGTGGTATGAAGATAAGAAAATTTGAGGATTTCCTGACGGAACGTGATAATGTCCTATGAACTTTATATAGAACGACACGCTGAAAAAGACCTCAATAAACTCCCGCCAACATTATTTTCACAAATTGCTGCAAAGATCAAAAAACTTGCTTCCGATCCTCACCCACGGGAAAGTAAAAAAATAAAAGGTTCACTAAAGGACTGGAGGCTGCGCGTTGGCGATTATCGCGTTCTTTACGAGATTGACAGTGCAACAAATAAAATAACAATAATGCGCATCAAACATCGTCTTGAAGCATATCGTGATTTATAAACCTTTTCATTTTTCATTTGCAAAGCATAGGTTGACGTTGAGGTAAAAAGTGTTTGCAATAAAATAATAAAATTAGGAAAATAAAGAATACAATTCAATCTTATATTTTTCATTCTTCATTAGCACAGCAGCAGGCGGAGGGATGATCTATCAGCGTAATCAACATATGATTTTCAATCAGAGGGGGTTATCGAAATATTTAAGAACATCCCTATCATCCCTACACCTTCGGCGGTCATGAAAGGGTGCTTAGGAGGTGTGCAGAACAGGACATCGGCTGGATAATCGGCAAGACCGTCCATGATATTGACGGCCCCCATCGCTGGATGAGACCCTATTACTATTCACTGAGACGTTTTGGAAATGATCTGAAGGATGCCTGGGTCTGTGGTGAGATGTTTCATAATATGCCGTATCAAAAACGGCTTCACGAGGAACTTCCGAAATGTCTGAAAATATGTGAAGAGTTTGATATGCTGTATATCGGGTCATATTCCCGCAATGTGTAAATATTGCAGCCGTTGCACTTGCCGTTGAAAAAGCCTGAGCAGCGGCTGTTTCCGCAAACAATGCTTTTTACGCTTAAATGAGAGATATTGTACTTATTGCACTTCAAGTTTGCCGATGATATAAATATAAATTAAAAATGAAACAACGAGGAGGAATACATGGGATTTAACAGGGATATTTATGATTTTGCCGCCAAGGCCGGATCGCTTGAGGGTTACGTGTTCCCGAAGGAGATGGAGACTTCTTACCTGGCAGCCTGGATAGGCCATATTGTGGATGGTTACAACATGCTTCCCGAGGAAGTAAGACGGGAATTTCAGGATTTATGCAACGGTACTATCGGACGAACTATACAGTCTCTCATAACTGTACTCGGAGAAAATCATGAATTAATAATCAAGCTGAAAAGTATTTTTACAGGCGAATTGCCTTCATCGCCTTATGAGTTCGACCGCAAAAACGTGATAAGCCACGAGGGAAAAGATATTCCTGCACCTTAACAGAGAAAAGTGGGTGGAAAATCAGCCTGTCGTGCCCTATCCTGTCTCATACTCTCGGAAAGATTATTGAAAAAATACTTCCCCCGGAGGCAAAGCACTCCGATTTTGATTTAATGTTTTGACAGATGGAAGTCCTGCCCGGGCAGGTGTCCGTATCCGCAGGGATAAAAACACAGCGTGAACTCTTAAAACCAAGGCTAAATCCGTGTTGTTCGGAAAAAACCTTCATCCTGAGAAGGTCGGAACCGGAGCCCCCTGCATTGAACATGTATGGTTCTTTTGATGAATACATCTCCGTATCCTGGGTATGGAAAAAACCTCCGAAGATCATCTTCTTGTTTTCCTGGGAGATTCCGACGCCAAAATCACGGAAGTCTATCTGTACCCCATCACTTATGGAATAGGTGCTTACTTCAATCCTGCCCTCATCAGGCGTATTCTCAATAGCATTTTTCAGCAGACCGCCGCATACCTTTTTTAAGATACTCAGGTCCACATCTATGGCAATCCCCTTTTCAAATGTTCGTTCAATCTCAAGTTCCCTTTCTTTTATGGATATAGTTGCCTCATCACAGAGATTGTTCATAAAAGAATCAAGCATAATACGTTCTGCCTTTACATCTTCCATCTTGTATAAAGACTCAATACGGTTGTTTATGAGGTTGAAAATCTCTGCTCCGGATATATTTTCCTTCTCTTTGAGCTCTTCCACAAAATAGACGGCATCCTGAATAATGTTCAATACCTTTTGTTTCTCCTCTGAAGGTTTCTGGTGCAGCACATCATCTATTTTGGTCTGCAGCTCCCGCAGCCGGGTAACATTGCGTTGCCCGATGGCAATGGTCCGCTCCAGCATTGTAATATTTGCCTCTCTTACCTTTTTTGATACCCGGTCGAGTACCCCTGAAATGATAGCCAGAGGTGTTCTTAGTTCATGAGAGAGGTGGTTGATAACCCGTTCTTTGGCTTTGTCAAGCAGTTTGAGGTCTTCGTAGAGTTTCGAGTTTTCAAGGGCAATGGCAATATAGTGAGAAACCGGCGTGAGAAGCTCGATATCTTCCTTTGCGAAATCCCCGGTTTTTTTATTCAACGCCTGAAGTATCCCGATACACTCATGGGACCTGTTAATCAAGGGAATGCAAAGAATGTTTCTGGTTAGAAAACCGGTTTTTTTGTCCACTTCTCCATAAAAACGGGAGTCATTGTAGCAATCATTGATTACCAGAGGTTCCTGGTGCTGAAAAACCCAACCCGCCACCCCATGGTCTACAGGAATTTTGATCTGTTCATCTTTCATGCCTGTTGCCACAAAAGACCAGAGCTCGTTATTTTTAACGTCATGCAGAAATGCGGTGCTTCTCTCTGTATCAAGGATTTGATTGGTCTGTTCCATGATGATATCAAAAAGAGCGCTCAAATTCATTTCAGAGATAATGATCTGACCGACCCTGAAAAGCTGGCTCTGTCTTTTAATCCTGTCCCTTACAAACCAGTCTTCATTCCGCCTCCCCATACTTCTTGTCATTAATTCGTTCTCAAGCGAAACGGTCATTTTACCCCTTTCTGCAAGTAAATATGTAAATAAACGTTTTTCAACCGGATGCAAAAAGAATGTGCTTTAGGGGAAAATTAGCACGGAGGAAAAATACTGTCAAGAATAAACATTTTTCATTTTACTATTGTAAAACAGTAAGGATAGTGTAGATTGTTTGCACATTATGACAGGAGATGATAAAAAATTATATTTAATTGTTCTGAGTATAGCCTTCGCCTCATTTCTCAGCCGCCTGAATATGTACACTGTCAATATTTCCCTGCCTACAATCTCCCGAACCTTTAACATCGGAACCGGTGAGGCTTCCCGCATTGTCACTGTATACCTCCTTGTTATCACATGTTTTCTCATGTTCTTTGGAAAACTTGGCGACAGGGCAGGGCAAAAAAACATGTTCATTGCCGGATATGGAGTTTTTATACTGGGGTCGCTTTTCTGCGGCATATCCATAGGGATTACTACGCTGACCATTGCCCGGGCAATTCATGGCCTGGGAAGTTCAATGCTTCTGGCTGCAAGTTTTGCAATCATGGCGCGAGTTGTCCCTGAACATAAATTGGGATGGGCCTTCGGCATTAATGCATCCGCAACAGCCCTCGGAGTTGCTGCTGGCGCGCCATTAGGCGGTATTATAGCCGAATATTTATCATGGAGAGGAGTGTTCCTTATTAATGTCCCTCTTGGAGCAGCCGCCATGATCTGCGCATACAGGTTCATCCCCTCATCGGTTCGCAAGCATGATACACCATTTGCCGGTTTTATACACAAATTTGATTTTCCTGGCGCAATTCTTAGTTTTATTGCTCTTTCTTCACTCTTTTACTTCAACGTTGTTGGAAATAAAGATGGTTGGATTTCATTTAAAACCTTTGCATCAATAGGTGTTTTTCTCATGGCCCTCTTCTTCTTTGTCACGCATGAAAAGAGGCATGAAGACCCTCTTCTGGACCTCGGCGCTCTGAAGAACTCTAAATTCACATTTGTATTATCCGCAACAATGACGGCATACATGCTTGTTGCAGGAAATTCCTTCCTCCTTCCTTTCTATCTTGAACTCATAAAAGGGCTCAACCCTTCAGGAACAGGAATGGTTGTCCTTGTTTACTCCCTTATTTATGTGTTCGTATCTCCTTATGCAGGCAAGCTTTCAGACAAAAGAAACCCGGCCATTCTCTGTGTCATAGCCATGGCAGTGGCAACAATAAACACCCTTGCCTTCTCCTTCAGTATAAAAAACGAAGGTCTGATTTCTGTAATAATTTTCCTTGCATTGTTAGGTTTCTCCTATGTATTTTTCCTGTCGCCCATTAATAACATGGCCATGAGCTACGCTTCAAAGGGGAAGGAAGGTATGACATCCGGTCTTCTTAACACAGCCATTAATTTGAGTATGGTCTTCGGTGTTGCCATATTTGAAAATGTTTTCATTGGTTCGCTTGGAAATTTTGCCCCACACGGTGTAAACCTCCGCCAATTGAATATTCCCGAATCGATATTGCTGGATGGATTCAGCCATACTTACGTGGCCGGGGGGTTGATGTGTCTTTCTGCTATGGTTTTTTCATTTTTTGCAAAAAAACGGTAACTTATCCAGGGGATGGATATGTTATCATATTATAATTTAGAGGATATTTTATGGAAACAATACTTTCAAGAGAACCCATTCTGGAACCAAACAAATGGGCAGCCGTTCCCGGTTCCAATAGCGTTGAAATATACCCCTTAATCCGGAAGCCCTGTGTTACCTGTTCCAATACGTTTATTCTGAAATCTGATTGGTATATTATCATTATCGATCCAGGTGCCGAACTTGAACAGGCAGAATATATAAGGCGGATGGTATTGCCGATTCAAAAAGAAAAATACCGCCCTGTTTTTATCTTTTTTACACATTGCCACATAGACCATTTCCTCGCTGTACCCCATCTCATGCAAAATGAACCAGGTGGTGAGATTATTTGCCATTTCGAGGCGGCAAGAGCCATTGAGACTCGAGATGAAAGCATCACGCTTGCAAACATGAATGGTTCAGTGCTACCTGAATGCAAGGTAAGGGCCCATTTTTTTGAAAACCACAGCGAAACTCATACAACCGAAGAAAACCCGTTGACCATTGAGGATGGCATTATAGAACTTGAGAATGGTCAGACTATACCTTGTCAGACCTTTGCAGTCAGCGAGAACGACAAAATGGTGATTTTCCATACCCCGGGGCACAGCCCGGACAGTGTCAGTTATCGGCTGGGAGCACTTCTCTGCACTGGCGACCTGCACTTGGCCACAACACCGGGAATTGCCGGAAAATCAGGGTGGGATAACGAGAAGCTGGCCGTATCTTTAAGGGCAATGATAGAAAAAGGGAAGAAAGAAGGTATATCTCTTGTTCTTCCGGGCCACGGCAGCATACTCAGCTTTGCCAAAGCAGAGAAGATATTCGAAGATGCTTACAAAGATACGTTGAAGCTCAAAAATATTTCTCATTTTGACCGGGAACGATCTTTGTATTTGTCGGAATACGCTACCATTCTCCTGGAGGAAGCGAGCAATATATTCTCTATTATTGCCGCACGCCTACTGAAAACTTCCTACTACCTCGAGATATTGGAAGAAGAGGAAAGAGCGGTGGAAATCTTAGGCGCTATCGACTTTGATGAAATTGACAATATCGTAAACGAGTTTCAAAGTTTTTTCGACGAACTCAAGGGGAAACGCGGTGCACCGCTCATTTCGAAGGCTGTCCATTTTTCGAGAAAAGTTAATAAGATATTTGAGCCCGAAAAGCTTTCCGGACTCTTTGATCCCCACTTTCTTCGCAGGATCAGAAGTCTGCTGTCAGATTTTGTAAATGTAGTCTATGGGATCCATTTCAAAGACCAGGAGACCCTCTTTGACCTCAACGAAGCTGTTTCAGAGACACTTGACTCAATCATGAATATTTTATCTCAAGATGAAAGAATATTTGATTCCCTCGATGATGACAGAAAATTTGTTGATGAACTTACGAGAAGGATTGCCTATACCCCTCTCTTCTCTTCAATCCAGATGGCATTCGATCCAATGCAGGAGGACCTTCTTATAACTGCCGACAAGTTCATGTTCCAAGATGTTCTAACGGCCTTCCTGGAACAGCTTGCTATCTCAGAGGTTCCTCAAGCCCTTTTGAAAACATATCGCAATCATCAAGATATTAGCCTGTCAGTTACGCCCATGCACAATAACAATCCCTTTACCATGAGGGAATCAAAACTGCTCTATCAGCAGCATTCTATGAGGCTTGCCGGAGGGGATTTCAGAAGAATTGTATCCCAGGGGGTAGAAGCTTATCATTATGTTTTTTCATTGGGGTCAGATCTTTCTATATCTTAACAACAAGGAGGGGATGGTAATATTTTCTCCGAAAGTAACGCTTCGCGATTTTTACATAAATCACAACATTTTTTCCTGTTATCAACAGTTTTGAGCAAAAATGCTCCCTTCAGGGGCACTTAAAATAGTAAGTTGACAAACGCAAAATGTCGGCTATATATAGAATATAGTATAATGAAGAGAAAGTTGTAATGGTGCAGGAAAGAACCAGTAGGACGTTTTTTATTTGAATCTTTGAGTCCGGAGGTGATGCAAAACGGGCATGTGTGACAGGCCAACACAGATGGTGCAAGAAAGGTTTGGCGGACATATGACCGGAAATATACAATTCCCACACCTGTTATAAAATGAGTTCGCAAGTAGGTGGGCAACTGTGAGCACTGAAGAAATAGGAGGGCCGAGACATGTGGGAGAATATTAAAATAGAAAAATGTGAGTCTTTTATTAAGAGCAATTTTCACCCGAAGAGCAAAGATACTTCTGAAACTTCTATTGAAACTTCTATTGGAACATCTATAAAACCGGCAATAACAATTTCACGTGCAGAAGGCGCGGGCGGGCTTACGGTCGCCTCAAATCTGGCCGAGTACCTGCAAGTACACGTTCCTTCCCACGATGTGTGGACCGTTTTCTCTCAGCATCTCGTTGCAAAAGTTCTGGAGGAGCACAACCTTCACAAGCACATCGGCGATTTTATGAAGGAAGGCCACAAGGGCATGCTGACCAATGCACTTGAGGAGTTGCTGGGTTTACACCCCTCCACCTGGACGCTCGTGGAACAGACTAACGCAACCATATTACGCCTTGCGCAAATAGGGAATGTTATTCTGGTGGGCCGAGGAGCCAATGTAGTCACCAGCGAGCTTCAGACTGTTTTTCATGTGTATCTGGTTGGGGCGCTTGAAAACAGGATCGAACGGGCGGAGAAGACCTTCGGTTTAGATCGAAAATCAGCCGTCAATTATATCAAGAAAAAGGATGAGGGACGCAGGCGCTATCTGAGGGACAACTTCGACAAAGACATCAATGATCCATTGCTCTACCACATAATCATTAATACGGATCTGGTTCGGCACGACGAAGCCGCCCGGTTGATCGGCGACGAAGTAATTAAACGTTTTAATCTGGACAAACCTGTGAAAGCTACTAGAATTGGTAACCGTTTAACGTAACAGCAGGAGCTCATTTTCAGGGGAGGCTGTCATGCGTGATGTAATCCAAAAGATCATTGCGACAGAGGGTGAAGCAAGGGTTATAGTTGAATCGGCCAGGACTGAAGCAGATCGCATCTTGTCAGACGCTCAGAAGAAGGGGCACGATGTTGTTGAGCAGGCCCATCAGGAAACGCTCATCGAGGCCGATAGAATCGTGGAGGCCGCAGTAGAAGCAGCCGAACGGGAAAAACAGCATCGTTTGACTGACGCTGCCGCAGAAATCGAAAGTCAGATCCAGCTTGAGCCTGCCAATAGTAGATTGGCCGTTGAAGGGGTCATACGGTGCGTGTGCAGACAACCGTAGCTGACTCCGGCAATGCTTCAGCCATTACTTCAACAAGACAAACAGCTATCGACCTGGATTATCTCGCGGCCCGTCTTCATGCCCGCCGCAGCCGCATGGCCGAGGCGGAGCGGCTCGATGGCCTGTGCCATATCAAGAATCTTCCGGAATTTTTTCGCACAATCTTTCCGGATTCTGATTTAAAGGAAGCTGTTGATTTCCAGCACCTATTGGTCCATACACTGATTAGCGAAATATCCGGCTTCCGTGCCTATGTGCCCGGCCCGGGTGTCAATCTGCTCGATTGGATGCTAGTTCGGTTTCAAATGGAAAACTTGAAGGTATTGTTCCGGGCATGTTTGACAAAGATACCCATCGAAGAGCTACACGGTTATCTTGTCTCCCTTCCCAAGGAGTTAACCTTGAATACCCAAAGGCTGGCTTCAGCGGAATCTCCGGAAGATTTTGCCCGGTTGGTCCCAAAGGGACTCCTTCGAGAGAACCTGGAGAAGGCTCTTGAGATCTATCGTAATTATCCCCGAACATTCTTCTTTGAGGCAGCGCTGGACCAAGTCTATTTTCAGGGGTTGATCTCCAGGATGGAAAAACTGCCTCGGGAAGACCGGGAAATCGTAAGACCGATAGTTTATCAAGAGGTGGACATCTTCCATCTCATGTTGGTCGTTCGGGGAAAATTCCACTATAACATGACGCCGGAAATGTTACGGCAGTTTCATATCGAAGGAACACTGATCCGGCGCGCGCTTTTTGCTGCTATGCTTAATGACCTGGACCTCTATACATCGGTGGACCGCGTTGCGGAGCATATTCTCAATACAGCGCCTTCAAAACACGGATCGAATGATGAATCGATGACTGTTGATGCTCCAGTTCTGGAGGGTCTCGCGTGGAAACAATTCTTTCGTTTATCCAACCAGGCCTTTCGTCAGAGCCACATGGGATTGGGGGCAATTATAGGTTTCGTAGGTCTCCGGCGTGTGGAAGTGGCCAACCTCATCACGATTTCCGAGGGAATTCGTACCGGCGTGGCTGCCGAGGCAATCCGTGGACGATTAATCCCACGGACTAATGTGGAGGGAGCCTATGTTTAGGGCTGTGCCTATGATGCGGCTGCATGCAGTCGTGCTCGCTCAGGATGAGCGTTCCGTAATCAAGGGTTTGGGTTGGTTGGGAGCGGTGCACCTGACGCGTACGCTGTCCGGGCCCGATACGGCGCCACTGGCCCCTACCGACCACACCGGGGAAATGGCACGATATGATCATATCCGGGCTCGTGTTCAGGAGCTTCGCCAATCATTGGAAATGAACTATCCCGCAGCAAGCTATGAGGTAAGCACCAGGGGAGTAATCCCCTTTTTGTCCAACGAACAATTGCCGTCAATGACCTTGAATCAGGCTGAAGAAAATCTCCTTCCCATGGAACAACGGAGCACAGACTTATTGGGGCATCGCCAGCGTCTCATACAACGCCAGAAGGAGTTGGTCGCCATTAGCGAACGGGTATCACGTTATCGCGGGCTCGAGATTCCCTTGGACGGTCTTGATCAATTTTCATTCCTCCATTTTATTACAGGGAGTTTACCGTCGGAGAACCTTGAGAGTCTTGGAAAAGAAATTGGCGATAACGTTGCTCTCCTTCCCTTAGCCCAACAAAAAGGGCAGCAGTCGCTTTTCGCGATCACCACCCGTCAGGGCCGACCCGCCCTGGAAAGGGCGTTGCAACAGGCGGGCTTTCAACGCGAGATGCTTCCTGTAGTCGAAGGCGGCACAGTGGATAGACTGTCCGAAGAAGGCCAGAGAGAACAGGAACAGTTATTAGCGGAATTGGAGCAATTGAATGGCAGGATCAAGACGATTGCGGCCGAGTTCACGCTGCCCCTGGCTGAGATTGAAGGGTTTGTAGATATGGAGTGCCGACTCCTGGAGGCAAGTCAGAAGTTTCCGCGCACGGAGGCTGCGGTTCTGATCGCGGGATGGGTTCCAGCCAGCGATGTAGCGGCTTTGGAGCAGCGTATGGGAGAAATCACCGGCGGACGGTATGTTATTGAGGCTGCCCTTCCGGACTATTCAACAGAGGAAGAGATCCCTGTCCTGCTCAGGCACTCGCGGTTGCTGCGGCCCTTCGAGATGCTGGTTTCAACTTATGGCCTCCCGAACTATCGGGAACTGGAGCCTACGCTGTTTGTGGCCCTGAGTTATCTCGTGATGTTCGGCATGATGTTCGGTGACGCCGGACACGGAGCTGTACTTGCCGCGTGCGGGCTCATAGCTCTGCTTGCCGGTCGATCCGAAAAGGTGCGGGACGTCGGCCTGCTCCTTCTTTTCGGGGGTTTGTCCAGTATCATTTTTGGCGTGGTGTATGGCAGCTACTTCGGTATTGAAGTACTCAAGAAGTACGCACTCTGGCATGATCCGCTTGAGGGTGATCCTATGAGTCTCATGTACGGTGCTATCGGGATCGGCGTCGTTATGATCAGTATCGGCCTTATATTGAATGTCATCAATCGTTTTCGACAGGGCGATGTCATCGGTGCTATCCTCGATAAGTTCGGCCTCATCGGCCTTCTGTTCTACTGGGGAGTGTTGGTTCTGATAATGAACGGCGCTGCTATCCGGTCGCGGGGGCTCATGGGAATATCGGTCATTCTGTTTCTCATAGTGCCCATTGTCGGTTGGTCTCTCAAGGAACCCATAGAACATTTTATGAGCCATGGAAAAGGCGAGCATAATAAGGCGAGCGGCGGGATAGGCGGCGCTATAATGGAATCATGCGTCGGGGCTTTTGAAGCGCTTCTCAGCTACCTTGCAAACACCATAAGTTTTGTCCGTCTTGCAGCCTACGCTATGAGTCACGCGGCATTGCTCTTTGCCGCTTTTATGGTAGCTGCGGAGGTCAAAGATGTTCCTTTCGGGGGCAGCCTGTGGAGTCTTTTGATCATCATTCTCGGCAATTTCGTTGCAATTGTCCTGGAAGGAATCATCGCTTCAGTACAGGCATTGCGTCTCGAATATTATGAGTTCTTCGGGAAGTTTTTTTCAGGCACCGGCCAACCATTTGAACCCTTTAGTTTGGCCCCGAATGATAAGAATTCGTTGACATGAGTAAGAAGGGGTGGCCGGGAAACCTGCTTACGAATCATGCCGTGGGACGTAGGACTACAGTCTCTACAATCATTCGGGCGTAGGACGAGAAAGGTATTTACGTCCCAGCTTTATATAGGCCCTATTTGACGTATATGACCTATTCTGAAAAATCACTGGAGGGGGCGACGCAAGCCCCAGAAAACGGAGGTGTTAAATGATGAAGTTTTCATTCTGGCGAATTGGACCAATCGGAGCGGTTCTGGCGGGTATAATCCTGCCCACTACGATAGTAATGGCAGAGGAAGCCTCACGCGGGGGCGCACCGACAGATATGGTATCGGCGTACAAAACCATCGGCCTGGGTTTGTCAGCCGCCTTTGCCATTGCCATGAGTGTGCTTGGTGCAGGCCATGCCGTAGGACGGATCGGGTCGGCAGCACTCGGTGCAGCAGCTGAAAAACCTGAGTTGTTGACCCGCAGTATCTTATTCGTGGCATTAGCAGAGGGGCTTGGTGTGCTCGGCTTCGCTATTGCCATGATGTTGATACAGAAAATATAAGAGATCGACTTGTGAAGTTCTATTGCATTGCCGACGAGGACACGGCGCGCGGGTTCCGTTTGGCAGGTATCGGTGTGCAGGTTGCAGCGACGGTGGAAGAAGCCCGGATTGCCATCGAGAATATTACTGCACACCCTGACTGTGGAATCATTATCATCACCGAAAAGGTAGCAGGCTGGATCCGGCCACAAGTAGAGATGATTCGACTGGAGCGTGAATACCCGCTAATTGTCGAGATACCCGGGCCGGAAGGACCGCTGTCAGGACGTAAAAGTCTGCGCGAATTAGTACAGGAAGCTGTGGGCGTTAGTGTTGGTTAAGGAGGCTTGTGGATGACAACAGATCAAAACTCTACAGAAATATTGCGCGAAGAAATCCTCGTAGACGCTCGGGGAGAGGGCGAGGAAATGATCATTCGCGCGAAGCAGGAGGCGGAAAGTTTCTTAACCGGCGCCGTTGCCGAAGCTGAACAGGAACGACGAGGGCGGCTTGACCATGCTCGTCGAGAGGCTGCCCGCAGGAGTGAATTGATTCTGGCTACGGTTTCCGTCGAAACCGGGCGGCTACGGGCGGCACGCATTGAAGCACTGCTTGAGTCTGTGTACGAGGAAGTGTGCCGGCGATTGATGGCCCGGGAAGGTTTTGAGTGATCGCCCTTGCATCTCATGCCATAAACCAGATGGCAGGTTCTGCATTTGTGGCAAAGCTGCCGGAGGCGGACTTTACCATGCTTAGCGACGGTCTGGCCGATGAGATTGCTCGCCACGTCGGACGGCCGGTAAACATCACTGTTTCGTGCGGACCGGACTTTAAGGAAGGCGGTGTTATTGTTGAGGATGCGGAAGTTCGCCAGGTGTGGGATAACCGCTTTGTGAAGAGGCTGGAACGACTGTGGCCGGAACTGAGGCGACAGATAGCCGTGCAGGCGGCATTCGTCCCTAAAACGGGATCAGAAGGAGATAGCCCATGACTATCGTTACCAATACTACTGAACCGATGGCTACCCGCATCAGCGGTCCCATCGTAACCGCTGTGGGTATGTACGCAGCACAGATGTACGAAGTCGTGCAGGTAGGCAGTCTGGGCCTGGTGGGAGAAGTAGTACGACTGGTTGGCGATCATGCCACCATTCAGGTGTACGAGGACACCACCATGTTGAAGCCTGGAGCGCCGGTTAAATGTACGGGCGCGCCCTTGTCTGTGTGGCTCGGCCCCGGGCTGGTTGGCAACATCTACGACGGTATTCAACGTCCGTTGCCGGGCATTCAAGCTCATAGCGGCGCCTGGATCCGTCGCGGCGAAAAGGTGGACCCTCTTGACACCAAGAGATACTGGACCTTTGAGCCGCAAGTTACGCCCGGTGAGGTTGTAACAGCCGGTCAGGCTATAGGCCATGTTGTAGAGACACCGCTGGTCAATCATCGGATTATGACTCCCCCGGATATTAGCGGTACTGTGAAGTCCATTGTCGATAAAGGTGATTATAGGCTCCTCGATCCACTGGCTGTTATCGAAACCGCAACGGGCCCGCGTGAGGTCACTATGCTTCAGCAATGGCCTGTACGGGTGCCGCGTCCCATTTCTGAACGATTGCGTATCACTGAGCCGCTGATTACAGGACAGCGCATCATTGATACCTTCTTCCCCATCGGCAAGGGTGGCGCCGCGGCTATCCCGGGCGGATTCGGCACAGGAAAGACGATCACCCAGCACCAGCTCGCAAAATGGTCAGATGCCGAAATCATTGTCTTCATCGGTTGCGGGGAACGGGGCAATGAAATGACTGATGTGCTCCGTGAGTTTCCGGAACTTAAAGACCCCCGTTCCGGGCGGCCTCTGATGGAACGGACCATTCTTATCGCCAATACCTCGAATATGCCTGTGGCGGCGCGGGAAGTGTCCATCTACACCGGTATCACCCTGGCCGAATATTACAGGGACATGGGCTTCAGCGTGGCGGTTTTTGCCGACTCGACCAGCCGCTGGGCAGAGGCCCTGCGTGAACTGGCCGCGCGTTTGGAAGAGATGCCGGCGGAAGAAGGTTTTCCGGCGTCGTTGCCTACCAGACTGGCGCAGTTTTATGAGCGCGGCGGAGCCGTAACTACGCTTGCAGGCGAACCGGCTTCCGTAAGTATCGTGGGCGCTGTCAGCCCACCCGGAGGCGACTTTTCCGAACCAGTCACCCAGCATACACGACGTTTTATCCGTTGTTTTTGGGCTCTTGATACTGAACTGGCCAATGCCCGGCATTATCCTTCAATCCACTGGCTGCACTCGTATTCGGAGTATGTGGAGGATGTCGGCCCCTGGTGGAAAAAAGAGGCTCCCGACTGGATCGAACTGCGCACAGAAGCCCTGACTCTCCTTCAACGGGAAGATCGTCTCCAGCAAATCGTTAAACTGGTAGGTCCCGATGTCCTGCCCGACAGTCAACGCTTGATCCTGTTTGTCGCCGAGATTATTAAAGACGGTTTTCTTGCCCAAAGCGCTTTTAACGAAAACGATATGTACTGCACACCTGAACGACAAGTTGCACTCCTGCGCATTATCCTTACTCTGTATCGCAGGGGCCGTGACTTAATTCAAGGGGGTGTCCCGCTGACGCGAATCCGATCTTTAGGCTGTGTGCCCTATTTACTTCGGGCAAAGGCTGATTTCGGCAACAGTGATCTCGATAAGCTTACAGAGCTGGAACAAAGGGTCATGGAGGAAACGGAAGCACTGGCAAAAGAATATACCAAGGAGGCTACCTTAATATGCACACCACCTTCGAAATAGAAGACCGGGGATTACAGTACGTCGGCTCTTGGCGAATCGAGGGGCCGCTGGTTGTGGTGGAACGGATTCGTGATGTTGGCTATGATGAAATTGTTGAGATTATCGATGCCGCCGGTCGTCCCCGTATCGGCCGCGTCCTTGATATTTCCGAAACCCAGGCCGTGGTGCAGGTCCTCGAAGGAACAACAGGCCTCTCGAATCAAACCCTGCGCGCCCGCTTCCTGGGGGAAAGCTTTCGTCTGCCCGTATCAAGGCAGATGCTGGGTCGCGTATTCGATGGTCTCGGCCGCCCGGCTGACGGCGGTCCGCCTGCACTATCGGCGGAGCTGCGCGATGTGAATGGAATGCCCATAAACCCGTATGCCAGGCGCTATCCACGCGAATTCATACAAACAGGTGTGTCGGCCATTGACGGGATGAACGCATTGGTCCGCGGCCAGAAGCTGCCTGTTTTTTCCGGAAACGGTCTGCCCCATGACCGTGTGTCCGCTCAGATCGTGCGGCAGGCTCGCCTGCTGGAAGAAGAGGTCGAGTTTTCGATTGTCTTTGCCGCCATGGGCGTGAAGCATGATGTGGCCGAGTTTTTCATCCGTAACTTCCGGGATTCCGGTGCCCTTGCCCGGGCTGTCATGTTCTTTTCTCTGGCCGACGCGCCGAGCGTGGAGCGCCTTCTTACCCCGCGTGTCGCCCTGACCCTGGCAGAGCACCTGGCCTTTGATTGCGGCCAACACGTGCTGGTACTGCTGACGGATATGACAAACTACTGCGAGAGTCTGCGCGAAGTGGGCACAGCAAGGGGTGAAATCCCAGGCCGCAAAGGTTATCCGGGTTACCTTTACTCGGACCTCGCCAGCATCTACGAGCGGGCCGGGCGTATTGAAGACTCGCCGGGTTCGATCACCCAGATACCCATTTTGACCATGCCCGCAGACGATATCAGCCATCCTGTCCCTGATCTCACCGGCTATATCACTGAAGGGCAGATAGTGCTGGATCGAGATCTGTTTCAGCGTGGCGTTTACCCGCCCATTGCCGGTCTTCCAAGTCTGTCACGTCTGATGAAGGACGGCGTTGGCAAAGGTTACACCAGGGAAGATCATCCGATTCTCGCAAGCCAGTTATTCGCCTGCTACGCCTACGTGAAACGGGTACGGGGACTGGCCGATGTCATCGGCGAAGAGGAGTTGAGTACAATCGATAAACAATACCTGAAGTTTGGTGAAGCCTTTGAAATGCGTTTCCTGAACCAGGGCGAATATGAGAACCGGACTATCGAGACAACGCTCGAACTTGGCTGGGATGTGTTATCCACATTACCCAAGGATGAGTTGCACCGTGTGAGCGACGCTCTGTTGAAGGAATACTATCATGAGAAAGTGGATGCCTGTGTCTGAGTGACGCTGCTTCAGGGGGACATAAACGGGTAGAATGACTCTATGGGAAAACTGAATATTGCACCGACTAAATCGAATTTGCTCGTGCTGAAAAAACAACTTGCCTTCGCCGAGGAAGGCTACGATCTTCTCGAACAAAAACGACAGATCCTTATCTTTGAACTTATGAGCCGCCTCAGTCGTGCCCGTGATGCCGAACAAGCTGTTGATAAAGCACTCAGTCGGGCTTTTGAAGCTCTTCGCTATGCCCAGTTGGACAGGGGGTCCGAGGCTCTGGACAGTGCTGCTCTTGCCGTAAAGATGGATCACCAGGTAGATATTTCGGATCAGCATCTTATGGGCATGAAGATTCCCCATGTGACGGTGCAAACGGAGCCGGTCAGCGTTCAGTTTGGAATAAGTGGAACTTCGGTAAATGCCGATATTGCCATGAGCCGTTTTGTTGAAGTGCTTCCTCTGCTTGCGGAATTGGCGGAGCTGGAAAATGCCGTAATGCGGCTGGCGCGGGAACTTCGCAAAACCCAACGCCGCTGCAACGCGCTCTCCAAGATCTTTATGCCGGACTACCGTGAAACGATCAACTATATCACGGGTTCACTGGAGGAACGGGAACGCGAGTCCTTCGTTATCCTGAAAATGATTCGTGATCGCCTCGGGCAATCACCCTCTGATAACGCCTGAAGTGTGCCCTTCCTGAAATTCAGGCTGCGCGGTCTTTGCCTTAGATGCATACGGCGTGGTTTTTGCCTGAAGCACGTATAGCTTCCTGAAATGGCGCCTATGGCATTCATTAGCAGCATACTTCATTGCAAGTGGTATTCAATGGTGCAGTTGAGAAGTTTTTGCTTGAAATCTTAAGGGAATTGGAACACAATTGATTTTATGCGGAGGGGGTTGAGTACAGGGTTGAGTTTGGTATGTCTGCAAAAAGAAAGATCTGGCCCCCAATTCTTAACGATGCTGTCGAGAGGTTAGAACAATGAATAGGTTCGAAATCCTTATTAATCAATTGCAGGACAAAAGCGATTCTGTAAAATCAAGATATAAAGCTGCACGAAAACTCGGAATAATTGGCGATCCACGCGCAGTTAAACCACTTATTGCCATGCTGGGCAATGACGCTGAGGAATTATTATCTGTTGTTAAGGAAACCCTCGATAAAATATATCCTGACTGGAGAGATTCAAACGAAGCTAAAAATCAAATTTCTGAGTTAATTGCCTGTCTTATAGATAATAATGAAACTCCCACGGCCCAAAAGAATGCTGCATTTGCCTTGGGTGAAATCAAAGACCCAAGGGCAGTAGAACCCCTTATGGCAGCTTTGGGAGATAAAAATGAAGATGTTCGCTCTGCAAGTGCAAGTGCATTGTGTAAAATCAAGGACCCACGAGCAGTAGAACCCCTCGTTGCTGCTTTGAGGCGTAGAAGTAAAAATGTCCGATTGGCAGCTACACAGGCACTGGGCCTTATCAATGACCCCCGGACAGTAGAATTCCTTATTGCTGAATTAAAAGATACGGATGAAGATCTCCGCTCCGCAGTTGTTGATACACTCAATACAATCAATCCTGACTGGAGAGATTCAAACGAAGCAAAACGTCAAGTATTAGAATTAATTTCAATTTTGTTGGATGTAAATAAACATCTATATTTCCGCTCTGTAGCTGCATATGCACTGGGTGAAATCAAAGACCCACGAGCAGTTGAACCCCTTGTTGTTGTAATAAAAGGTAAAAGGGATCACAACTCTGCAGAAGGCAATAGAGATGTCCACGCTGCCATATATGCTCTGTCTAAAATCAAAGATTCACGAGCAGTAGACCTCCTTCTTGACGCTTTGAAAGATAAAAGTAGGAATGTCCGTACTGCGTCTGTAATGGCATTGGGTGAAATCAAAGACCCACGAGCAGTAGAACCACTTATTGCTGCACTGGGTGACAAGAATGGTGTGGTCCGCTGGGTCACTGCAACCGCACTGGCTAAAATAAAAGATTCGCGAGCAGTAGAACCACTTATTGCCGTCTTGAAAAATAAAGATAAGGATCCGGGGCTCCTCGGGTATGCCATAGAAGCATTGGGTGAAATCAAAGACCCACGAGCAGTTGAAGCACTTATTGCTGCCTTGAAAAATAAAAAACATATTTATTTATATTTCCGTTCTGCGACCGTAGAAGCATTGGGTAAAATCAAAGACCCACGAGCAGTAGAACCACTTATTGCTGCACTGGGTGACAGGAATAGTGTGGTCCGCTCTGCCGCTGCACGTGCATTGGGTGAAATCAAAGACCCACGAGCAGTTGAAGCACTTATTGCTGCCTTGAAAGATGAAGATAAAGATGTCCGCTCTGCCGCTGCATGGGCACTGGGTGAAATTAAAGACCAACGTGCTATAGAACCCCTTATTGCTGCGTTGAAAGATGAAGATAAAGATGTCTGTTATTACGCTGAATATGCATTGAGTGAGATAAATCCTGACTGGAGAGATTCACAGGAGGCAAAGCTCTGGTAGGCGAACCAGATTATTGCAGGACTTATCGGGTAGATAATCTTGCCGGTGGCATACCGTTGTGATCAGCGCATGAGATTTAAATTAGCAAAACTAAATTTATGGGGGTGTATTATGCCGCAATATACATTCAAGATTAATGATGAATACGTGACAGCAGAAGCTTTTGACCTTGAAGATGCTTTGCGAAAGGCAGGTATCCAAAAGACTGATGCCTATGAGGTTGTGGGGGAGGATGATTTCGAGGATAAGTGTTTTCTGTCAGCGATTACAGACGACATTTTATTTGGTTCATAGGCTTTTCCACATAGAAACTTGAGAAAATATTAATATTCTATTAACTCTCTATCAATATAGTCCAAGAAAGGGGTCATTTTCTTATTAAAATTTTTGTATTGTCTAAATCCTGTTATAAATAGATTTCTTTTTGCTCTTGTTATCGCCACATAAAAAAGTCGTTTCTCTTCTTCCAGATTATCTCCACGAAAAATGGGTATAAAACCATCTACTGCTCCTGCAATAAAAACAGATTTAAATTCGAGACCCTTGCTCTGATGTATTGGAGCAACCAGTATGTTGTTGGACCTATCGACCAAGTGATCCAAATTCTGTGCCAAGCTTACATATTGCACCAACATATGAAGAGCATCAAAAGGAATAAGATCGATACGGTCATGTTCTTCAAAAATCTTCAATAATTGATCCAGATTATCAAGACGATTTTTTTCAGTACGGTAATATTCTTTAAAATTAAACTCTTCCATAATGTATTGTAATAGTGCCACTGGGCGCATCTCGTGAGAGCATCGCCTCAAGTCTTCTAATTTATTTGCATAATCTTCAAATATGTATTTGTATTTGTTGATAATTGTTTTTCGTTGTTCGCATTTCTTATCAATCCTTGGGATAAGTCGATGAACAAGTTCAACGGTAGCCAAAACGTCATCCAGGGCATTATGCGTAGATTGTACATTCAATTCTAACTCTCGGCAGATATCTTCAAGTCGGTATGACTCACTTTTTATTAGCCGCCTTGCAATCTCATAAGTATCTTCAAACAATAAATGCCCCAAGTCTATACCGCAACGATGAGCATGAGAATTGATCATGCTTATGTCATACTTAATATTGTGTCCAACTATCAGGCGGTTTTTGCATTCTTTTCGTAATGTCTCGAAAATATCATTTGGCTCTTCACCATATTTAAGCAAATAATCGTCAGATATTTTGTGCACATTAAAAGAGCTACCAACCGATTTTGTTGATTTCAGGTACTTGTTGAATATTTCTTCCGGTTTGCCTTTATGCAATATTTGATAAGCTATTTGAATAATATTATCTTGGGATGGAGTAAGTCCGGTGGTTTCCGTATCTAATACCATGATGGAATCTTTTTTGTAATAGTAGTCGACCAATCGACCAAATGGATCATCATAACGGAGCGTTTCAATATTAAAAAAATCAGACAAGAAAAGTCCTGAATCTTCAGTCTTTGACAAAATGGACTGGAGAGGAGACTCTTTACCAAAACCTTTCACGAAACGCAAAGCAATTCGGTGTGCTGCGGAAATATCATAAGGGTTAAGAATAAGCTTCATGAAGGAAAGGGCATCTTTAATTTCTTGTCTTTTGAAAAACTGATACTGGTCAACGGTTAAACATGGGATTCCCCAGTCTTCAAGCACCTTGCCAATATTACGGCTTAAATTATTGGTTCGGCAGAGAATTGCTATATCTTTAAAATTGCAGCGTGTATTACCGTTTGTAAGGTCTTCTATTTGACTGCAAATCCAGTCAGCTTCTTCTTCCCCTGTATCGGCGAGATGGACTTTTATATTGTTGCCCTCTTCGCAACTCTCATCGGGTATAAGGTTTGTAAATCGATGCCGAAATGATGATTTACTGAAGCTATCGGCAGCAAGCAGGAGTTTTTTTGTAGCACGGTAGTTTTTATGCAGATTAATTATTTTTGGCTTAAAATCTGAGATAAATTTATCTTTTACTTTTACGGGCATAGCCCCACGCCACCCATATATTGACTGGTCAAGATCACCAAAGAAGGCAACGTTGTTATTTTGCGACAATGTTTTAATTACATCATACTCCGCCATGTGAGTATCTTGAATCTCATCAATTTGAATAAAACTAAACCGCTGCATCCATTTCTGTTTAATCGCATTAAAATTGGCAAAGATAGCACGTACATAGTAAATAAGATCGGAAAAATCCATAGCATGTCTTTTGCGTAATTCTTTTGCATACTGTTGATAAATCAATCTGTATGGAGGTTGCAATCCATACCCGGAATAACCAGACATAGTTAATTCTGAATCAATGGCATTGGATTTAGCTTTACCAAAAACAGCAAGAGCATCGTCATTTAAATCGGAACCCATAAAAATGTTGTCATTTAAATCAGAATCCATTATTTTTTTAAGTAATTCTTTACTATCTTCTTCATCGTAAATAACATAATCAGATGGCAAGCCAACCTTCTTTGCCTCTTTGTAGAGCACCAGGGCACAAAAACCATGAAATGTCCCCATCCATATTTGCCTTGCTGCGTCAGGTTCATACTGTGCAACACGGTCTCTTAATTGCTTTGCTGCAAGATTAGTAAATGTTAAGCACAACATTTTTTCCGGAGAGATTCCTTTATTAATAGCTTTTCGTATACGCTCTGCAAGAATAGTGGTTTTACCGGTTCCTGCAGGCGCGAGAACAAGTAACGGACCATCAATTTTATCGATTACGCTTAATTGTTCAGAGTTAAAATTCATAGTAATGACTATTTATAGCAGTATTCTAATATGAAGATCAATTACATGCAGAGCCTTATGATACGCCCCCAATAGTATATTACAAGTCTTTTTATACGCCCCAGAAATAACTGAATATCGCCAAAATCTGCATTGCTTGTATCTGCCTCTTTCAAATCGGTTGTATCTAAATCTGCACCCACCAGATATGTGTTAATAAGATTAGTTTCAAAAAAAACAGTGTTTTTAAGGCAGGCACCAGAAAGATTTGCCCTGTTAAGGTCTGCTCCAGATAAATCCGACAAAGCAAGATTTGCCCATTTAAGATTGGTATCGCTGAGGTTTGTTCCTCTTAGATTGGCTCGAACAAGGTTCACGCCATTAAGATTCATTCCTTGTAAATCAGCAACTGCCAAGTTAGGTGTAACACGGGGGTTAGTGTGTCTCCATTTGTTCCAAGTTTTCGGACCTTTTGTTATTAATCCAAGATGCTCTTCGTTGGCCATGTGCACCTCATTTTTTCGTAAGATTATATTAGCTGTATATACCTCAAGCCCATCTGATGTCAAGCGTTTGTTAACGCAGTGTTCATTTTCTTATAAAGGCAGGCTGGGGGCCAGGTCTTGTTTTTTGCACCAACGGCACTTTTTATAAAATCAACATTTCATTCCATAATTCATGATCAAAGTTAAAAGGCTTTAGACACGAATTGTAGGTGTACTACCCAATTTTTCATAAAATACATTCCCAACTGATTTACTCGACACATAGAGAATGCATAACGCCTGTCATCCCTGCAGAATGCTCTAAAATGTCTTGACACATTGTTTATAAATTACTACAATAAATAACATCATCACGGGGGATTAAAGGCAGTAAATAGTGAATAGTTGATAGTGAACAGTGAATAATAATAATGATGATGGTAGTTAATAGGTTGCGACTATTCACTATCGACTGACGACGCCTGCTCTCGCTTGACGGGAGCTTGTCCTCGCTTGACGGGGGATTCACTGAAATAATAAGGGGGGAATATGGCAACAAGAAAGACAAGTGTAAATCCTGAGTTTTTGTACATTCCCGTAGACAAGATTGTAGTATCGGAACAGGTTAGGTCAAACATTAGTACTGAAACAGAATCATTTAAATCTCTCATACAATCGATCAGAAATAAAGGTATCTTAGAACCACTTATTGTAACAGGACAGGATGACGGGACATATCTACTTATCTGCGGAGAGAGACGTATTGTGGCAGCACGGCAATTGGGATTTGAATCAGTGCCGGTAAGGGTTATTGAAGCAGGTAAGGAATTAGGTGATACCATAGCCCTTCAACTGACAGAGAACCTACAACGGGAAGACTTAAATCCCATAGATCAGGCGAAAGGGATTCTTTCATATATTCAGGCAAGACACCCCGATAAGGGGTATGATGTGGACGGGGTTATGAGTGAACTGGTTAGATACACCCGTAAGCCCGAAACCCTCTCGGAAGAAATCGTTAACACTGTGTTAACGATTTCTGAAATCGCCGGAAAGTCAATAATGACGGTGCATCGCACGATATCACTTTTAAAACTTTCTTCAGAAATTCAGGCTGAAATCCGGTCAATGCTTGACTTGTAGGTGCATCTAATAATTTTTCATAAAATACATCCCGATCTAAAATGTTCGACACAAAGGATACAAGGTCGCCGGTATTCCCCGCAGAAAGCTCGGAAACATCTTGACACATTGTTTCTATATATCTACAATAAAAAGCACCATCAAGTGAGATTAAAAGCAGTGAATAGTGAATAGTAGATAGTGAATAGAATGGCAACGGTTGGCACTGAATTTTTTAACTATTCACTATATACTGACGACTATTCACTAAAATAATAAAGGGGGTAATTATAGTAACAAAGAAGACGAGTGTAAATCCTGAGTTTTTTATACATTCCCGTAGCAAACATCGTGGTGTTGGAACAGGTTCGGTCAAGCATTAATATTGAAACAGAATCATTTAAATCTCTTATACAGTCAATCAAAGATAAGGGTATTTTAGAACCGCTTATTGTAACCGCACAGGATGACGGGACATATATACTCATATGTGGAGAGAGGCGTCTTGTGGCAGCCCGGCAACTTGGATTTGAATCCGTACCAATAAGAATTATTGAAGCAGGCAAAGGATTAGGTGAGACCATAGCCCTTCAACTGACAGAAAATCTCCAGAGAGAAGACTTGAATCCTATGGATCAGGCAAAGGGGATACTCTCTTTTATTCAGGCAAAACATCCCGATAACGGGTACGATGTGAACGGGGTAATGAGCGAGTTGGTGAGCTACAAGAGGAGGCTTGAGGATGTGTCGGCATCTTTTGCATCCACTGTGGATGCAATCATGCAAATCTCTGGGAAAGCTTATACATCCTTGTTCCGCACGATTTCACTTTTAAAACTTTCTCCTGAAATTCAGGCATCAATCCAGGCAGGAAACCTCCTCGTTTCCCAGGGGTATCTCTTCGCCGCAAACCTCGAATGTCCTGACCTAGAAAACATATTCGATGCTGTCATAAAGACACCGGTAACCAATGCCACATTGGAAAGGATGCTCACCGCATACAAAGAAGTCAAACCTGACCCGAATAATACAAAACCAGTATCCGTGAAAAAACAGGTGAAAGGCCTTATATCCATAAAGACAACCTTTGATAAGGGTCTTGGAACATATATAAGAGAAGACGTTGAAAAATATCTCTATGATCTGCAGGTTTTCTGTGACCATGTACAGCAGCAGATGCCTAACATCCCATACGGTAAGAAAAGGCCGCGGACAGTGAATAGTGAATAGTAGATAGTGAATAGTGAAAAGTTAAAAAAAGGAAATATGAAAAGGTAGTGAATAGTATATAGTATACGGTTTAATCCCGCTTAATGCGGGACATAGTTGAAGGGATGGGAGAACTTGTGAAGCGGGTAAAACAGTGAATAGTGAATAGTTATGGAAGACAAGATAAAGAATTTCAAAGAGTTGAAGAAAGCTGAAGGTATGGATATCCATACCTTCATTAATGAAACCAATAAAAATGAGCACTGGTTTAATAAAATGCCTTTAACTATTCACTATTCACTAACGACTATTCACTGCGGTTAAGGAGTTTTAAAAGCCGTGTAGCCCCCGCCAAGCGAGGACAGGCGTATCTAAAATAAGCTTATCCCCCCTTTCAACATCTTCTCAGTATTGACTTTTCCTCCTTAGATAGGCGATATTTTAGCCTGATGAAAAAAGAAGTCCAGAGACTGAAAAAAATACGCAACATAGGGATTGCAGCGCACATAGATGCTGGGAAAACCACCGTATCGGAGCGCATCCTCTATTATACCGGCAAAACCTACAAAATAGGGGAAGTCCATGAAGGAACAGCGACAATGGACTACCTCCCTCAGGAGCAGGAGAGAGGCATCACCATTACTTCTGCCGTCACAACGTGTTACTGGGACAGCCACGAGATTCAGATTATAGACACGCCGGGCCATGTTGATTTTACTATTGAAGTCGAGCGGTCTCTCCGGGTGCTGGACGGCATGATTGCTGTTTTTTGCGGGGTTGGCGGAGTTGAGGCACAGTCGGAAACCGTCTGGCACCAGGCAGACAGATACAGGGTTCCAAGGATCGCCTTTATCAATAAACTCGACAGAATCGGCGCCGACTATTTTAATGTCATAGATATGATGATAGACAAGTTCGGAACAAATCCAATTCCATTGCAAATCCCTCTCGGCAAAGAAGACGGTTTTTTTGGTATTGTTGATCTGATCGCAATGAAAGCTGTTGTCTGGGACGAAGAAGATCTGGGGGCAACTTACAGGTTTATCAAAATCCCTGAAGCATATATAAATATATCCATGGAATATCGTGAAAAACTCTTTGAAAAATTGTCGCTTCTTGATGATGAGTTCATGGAACTCTATCTGGAAGGGCATGAAATTGAAGAGTCTGTAATACACGATACGATACGGAAGGCTGCCATCTCCTTGAAATGCGTGCCTGTTATGTGCGGCGCAGCGCTAAGGAATAAAGGCATTCAACCTCTTTTAGACGGGATAATCCGTTATCTCCCCTCCCCGCTTGATGTCCCGCCTATTCAGGGCAAGAATCCCGAAACCGGCGAGCTTGAGACAAGGCAGGTAAGAAGCGATGAGGATTTATCAGCTCTTGCATTCAAGGTTGTCATGGAAGAGGGCAGAAAGCTTACCTATATACGGATATACTCCGGGGAGATAAAGGTCGGAGAGGATGTCTTCAATGTAAATATCGGAAAGAAAGAAAAGATTTCAAGAATATATAAAATTCATGCGAATCATAAAGACAGGGTAAACGAAGCAAAGGCCGGTGCAATAGTCGGCATTGTCGGTCTGAAGGAAACATCCACCGGTCACACCCTGACCAAAACAAAGCCGATTCTGCTCGAATCCATTGAGATATATCAGCCTGTCATCTCCATAGCTGTCGAGCCGCGACGGAATATAGACCAGGACAAACTTAATCAGGTGCTCCAAAGAATATCCGAAGAAGATCCTACATTTATTCTTAAGACTGATGAAAATGCATATCAGACGATTGTTTCCGGCATGGGAGAACTCCATCTCGATGTTGTTGTAAGGAGAATCAAGGAAGAGTTCGGCATTGATCTCCAGGTAGGCAAACCGCAGGTTGTGTATAAGGAAACTATTGAAGCTTCTGCGTCTATTGAGCATACATTTGAAAAAACGATAAACAACATCCTCTGTAAAGGATGGGTATCATTGAGCGTAACCCCGAACGGACGAGGAAAAGGTATTGCTACTGTCTGTCATATTACCGAGGAACATCCCGCCTTTCCATACATCGCTGCTATCGAAGAAGGCATTGCCGAATCATCCAATGTTGGCATTGTCAAGGGCTTTCCTTTGACGGATATCAAAGTGGACATAAAGGATGCATCATTCAACAACCCGGATTTTGCCCGCCTTACCCTTAAGATGTCGGCATACGAAGGGTTCAAAAAAGCATGTAACGATGCAAGCCCTGAACTTCTCCTTCCCATTATGTCTCTTGGCATAACAGTGCCGAATGAATTCCTTGGTGAGGTTATAGGTGATTTAAATGCAAGAAAATGCCAGATTGCGAACTTGTTAACAAAAGATAAGGTTACTGTGGTTCAGGCATATGCACCTCTGACAAAGATGTTCGGTTATTCCACAGATGTAAGGTCCCTTTCACAAGGAAGAGCATCTTTTACTATGTATTTTTCGCATTACGACAGGGTAGAAAATGGATAGAATCAGAGATATATTGACTTTTTTAAGAGAAAAACCGGACTACGTTTCCGGAGATTTCATTTCCACAGAGCTGGGCATATCAAGGACAGCCATATGGAAGTATATACATCATCTTGAGCGGCTCGGGTATAATATTGCAAAATTGAAAGGAAGAGGATACAAACTCATTAAAACCCCCGATAAACTGTATACCTGGGAAATAGACCGGCATTTGAATACAGACTTTATAGGGAAAGAGATAGTATATAAAGAAATTGTCGATTCAACAAATTCATACGCATTCAAACTTGCTCTTGATGGCGCTCCTGAAGGAACATGTGTTCTTGCCGATGCACAGAAGGCCGGCAGAGGGAGATTGAACAGAATCTGGTTTTCACCGGCTGGAGAAAACCTGTACCTGTCAATAATACTTAAACCGCATGTTCATCCTTCAAACGTATACGCCATAACATTTATTTCCTCTCTTGCCGTTTATGACACTGTTGAGACAATAACAGGCATAAAACCGACACTTAAATGGCCCAATGATTTGCTTATCAACGGGAGGAAGATGTGCGGCACGCTGCTTGAACTTTCCACTGAGACCGACATGGTAAGATTTGTTGTCGTGGGTATCGGGTTGGACATAAATATGAAGGAAAAGGAAATAAGCGAAGAGATTGAACAGAAGGCTACATCCCTCTTCATTGAAACAAAAATTCTATTTGAAAGAGCTCGTGTATGTGGTATTCTGCTCTCAAATCTGGAGAAATATTACCTTATTTTCAAACAGAATGGTGAAAATGAGGTTTGTCGTATCTGGGAAGACAGGTCATGCATAAAAGGTAAATATCTGGAGATAAACCAGATGGGCCAGATATACAAAGGCATCTCCGAAGGTATAGATAATAAAGGTGCACTGCTCCTCAATATAGACGGGGAGATAAATAGAATAATAGCAGGGGATGTAATTTTTTAGGATTTTTTTAATTTGGATTTTAAAAACCGTGAACCGTGAGCTGTGAACCATGAATAAAATACGAGGTATAAACAATGCTTTTAGTTATTGATATCGGGAATACTAATATAGTTTTCGGAGTGTACAAGGGCGACAAGCTGGTAAACCACTGGAGATTAAGCACCATCGTCCACAAGACCGTTGACGAATATGCCATACTTATTAACAGCCTGCTCTACATAGATAAAATAAAGCTCAGCGAGATAGACAGCGCCATTATATCCTGCGTAGTCCCGCCGCTTTTAATTCCCTTTGAGATTTTCTGCGGAAGATATATGGGGATCAAGCCTATTGTAATAGGTCCCGGCATCAAAACCGGGATGCCCATACTCTACGAAAATCCTCAGGAAGTGGGCGCGGATAGGATTGTAAACGCCGTTGCAGGCTACGATAAGCATAAAACCGCCCTTATTATTGTAGATTTCGGAACTGCAACAACCTTTGATTATATAACCCCTAAGGGCGAGTATGTTGGCGGCGCTATTGCGCCGGGAATTATGATTTCCCTTGAAGCCCTTTTTGAGAGGGCAGCAAAACTCCCGAGGATAGAACTGATAAGACCGAAGAATGTCATCGGGAAAAATACCGTAAACGCCATGCAATCAGGCATATCGTACGGATATGTAAGTCTTGTGGATGGAATAGTAAAGAAGATACAGGAAGAGGTTAAAACTAATCCCTACGTAATAGCTACCGGAGGGCTTGCCAACCTCATATTTAAGAATTCAGGCTCAATCGATGAAGTGGACGAGTTCCTCACCCTGGATGGTCTTAAAATTCTTTACGAGAGAAACAAGGACTTTCATAAATTCAAATAATGAGAGCCCTGCCGCATGATTTTGCGGCAGGGCGGTTTACCAATAAAACATAGGCCCTACTACCAAAAACAGACCATGTATATCATCCAAATTGTTAAATTACTGGGAAATGCTTTTTCTGTTTGTGTTCCATGCTGTTTATCTTTCCAGTGGCCTTTTCTCATTTCCACGAGAAGGTGATTTGCCCTGCCATTTTTTAAGAACCATCAATCCCTTGGGATCATGATCGAGAAGTGTAAGAACGCTACTTATCGCTCGGCTTGGTAGCAAATCTCCGGATTCATATTTCTGAAAAGCACGCGGACCGCCGCCTATTATATGGCCGGCTTCTGTCTGATTTACGGCAAGTTATCTTCGGATACGGCGTATTTCCTCCGGCTCAAGCAAGCCCTCAACTCGTGCCTTGAGGTAGTTTAGCATTCGATCAGAAACTTTCATATCCTGCTCCGTGTGGATGCTCTCATCTGAAGCATCGCAATACCAACCGGGCATATCAAATGTAATACTTTCACCCTTATAGGTGAGAGTCATGGGTCTTTTGTCCCGATGCATCGGTACACCGGTTTTTGGACAAAAAGGATTATTCATCGTTTTTTATTATATCCCCAAACGCTAAAGCTTATTAAACTCTTCTTCAGTTATACCAGCCTGGTTTATCAATTTACGCAAAAGGCCAGGGCCGAGTTCATCATGTTGAGGAATGGATAATGTCCACTGATATGCTGGTTTTGTCATCATTAAATGAGAACCTTTTTGACGGACTGCTGTCCAGCCAGCCCTCTGAAATTTACGGACAGCATCAGCACCCGAGCAAAGTCTTAATGTCTTTCCCATCAGACAGCAACTTCAATATACCTGGAGGGGTCGTAAGTGTTTTTGGACTCCATTACTTCCAGCCATCCTTCAACAGCTTCAGCAATGTTTGCAACAGCTTCTTTATATGTTTTCCCCTGAGAAAGACAACCAGGAAGAGCAGGTACTTCGGCAACATAATAACCGGCTTCATCCTGCTCAACTATAATATGCAATTTCATTGTGCCTCCTTTCTTAAAAGTCTATATAAATAAGTATTGATGATTTTGTTAATAAATTCTACCACATAACTAATATTCTGTCAAAAGACGGAGCGGGGAGCCCTTATGCCGACAGCATCAAATACAAATTGGAAGATAGTGTGAGGGACTGGAGAATTATTAGGTTTCTATTAAATTTTGCAAAATTCTAAAAAAAACTCATTAAACCTGCCTTGGAGTATCTGAATCCAAGGATACGAATCAATATTAGGAAGTAATTAGTTTTACTGTATATTGCTTGTACAATTAACAGCACCGGCTTTCGGTGGTAGAGTAAAGCGGGCAGTAATCCTGAGCAGACGGTAACTTCCGTGTTTCATTTTGCCACACTTACTGCTGTGCCTGAGAAGGTTTTTGCCCCTGTATCGATTGTTCCTGCAGCAACGCCTCTAAAAGTCGTGGAACCGTTAAAACCGCCCGTTCTTTTGTGATCGTAGTAAGCCAGTTGTTGGATATTAAAAAAATCTTTATCTCTTGACAGAACGCCCAGGAGTAAAGATTTGACCCTTTGCTACTCTTTCTGCTTTCATTTTTTACTGTATTTTGGGAGATAGAAATACTTGAGGAAAAGACCTGTAAACAGCATCATGCCGCTCAATATCTGCCCCATGGTTACCATGCCCAGTATGTAGCCGATCTGCAAATCAGGCTCCCGGAAAAATTCACAAACAAATCTGAAAATACCATAGAGCATCAGAAAAAGCGCAAAGACATCGCCTTCTCTTTTTTTTCTGTCTTTATACAACCAGAGAATAACAAACAGGACAAGTCCCTCAAAAAATGCCTCATACAGTTGCGAAGGATGCCTCGGGATGTTACCGCCCTGAGGGAATATCATCGCCCATGGCATATCCGAAGGCTTTCCGAAAAGCTCGCCGTTGATAAAGTTGCCCAGCCTTCCCAGTCCTATGCCCACAGGACCAGTCGGCACAATAAGGTCCAGCATTGTAAAAAATTTAAGACCTTTTTTCTTGATAACTATATAACCGGTAATGAATGTTCCTATCAGCCCTCCGTGAAACGACATCCCCCCATGCCATAGAACAAATATCTCAAGGGGATTCTCCAGATAAAAACTTAGATTATAGAAGCATATATACCCCAGCCGTGCCCCGATAATAAGACCCAGTATCAGGTAAAAATAGAGGTCATCAACCTGTGTCCTCTCTATTTTCAATGCCCTCTTTTTTATCTGGTACATAACAAGCAGATATGAAGAAACAAAACCGAAAATATACATAAGGCCGTACCATCGCACTGCAAGCGGACCAAATTTTATGAGTACCGGATCTATATCGGGGTATTGAATCATTGCATAAGCTCCTGTCCTGTGTCCTATGTTCAATGTTTTTAAACCTTGAACACTGAACAATCTTTTTTATTGCCTATATTCCATTTTCTTTTAACATCTGCCACAATCCGTCTGCATCCCGAAAGACCATCCCGTTAATGCCAAAACCCTTTGCAGCCTCTACATATCTCTCAATGTCGTCAATATAAAAGACTTCATCCCTGTCCACATCCGTCTTCTCGAATATCACATCGTAGATCCTTTTCACAGGTTTCTTAACACCCACCTTGTAAGAGAGAATCCATTCATCCATCTTATGAACAATGGGGTATGTTTCGGTAACATAAGTGAAGTGAAGCTCGTTTGTGTCACTGAGTAAAAAAACAGGGTAACCTTTTGACTTTAAATAAGATATTGCATCACTCACCTGAAGGTTCTCACTGAAAATAGGATTCCATATACCCTTGAACTCCTCAAAATCCATAGCAAGGCGGTAATGTTCCCTTAATTGGGAAAAAAATTCAATGGAAGATATCTGGCCTGTTTCATAGATATTTACAACCCCCTTTCCCCTGTCAAAGAGGAACTTAAAAATATCATCAGGCGATATTGCCGTTTTTTTCTCCGATTTCTCATAGAGTTTTGCCGCAATCTGCCTGTGCTCAAAGGGCAGGATTACATTTCCGAGGTCAAACACAAAAAGTTTTATCATAGAAAAACGCCTTTCCAGGATTAAATGGGGCATACAACCCGTAAGGGTCCTGCAAATGCTGCCATCCGCAGATATGGAGAAATTGTTTATGTTTATGATGTTTCATCAATACCGATATCCTGCTGCTTACATACTTGTCCCTGATATACATCTCATCGGTATAGGGAAAAACCCTTACCCCCTTTTCAAAAAAAAGTCTTGCAGCAGCCTTCTCTTTGCTGCCTCCGGTCCCGGTTTCCCCGTAAAGGAGTTGCCTTATATTCTTTTCTTCAAACAGTTCATCTGTCTTCTGAAGCTTGAGATAAGAGAAATCGTCCATGTCTATAAGATGCAACGACGCATTGTGCTCTTCAGCATATCGGGATGTAACCTCATACTCATAAGGCATGTTGATATAAGCAAAAAGCTGGGAGAGTGCGTCTCTATTGTAGGGCTCATTATCGTCCTTCATCTTGTTCAGGACTGCCTCAAGTCTTTTTTTGTATTCCATGCCCCTCTCTTTTCTGAATGTCAGGCCATAATTGGAGAACTCCAGCGTAATCACTTCAGGAGTGATGCTTGAAAGCCATTTCTGGAGCAGCTCAGCGCCTCTGTCATCCCGGTGTATCACACCAAGGATAAAAAGTCTGCCTTGAATATCTTCGGGATATGCCCTGGACATGCCTTAAATTAACATATTCTCCGGTATAAGTTTCAAGAAAAACTGTATTGTGACAGTTGTAATTTATGTCCCATGGCAGCTATGATAGTCGGTCATATTTTTTGAATACGAACATCCCACCTGCAAGCTCAGCCAAAGTCAACAAATGATTATTACCACCTGGCATGTTTTACTGTGAGAAATGATTATTTTTTACGAGACAGAGGAAGGAAGAGATCGGGGCAACCTTATTTTACCGCCTACTTTTCCAATACCTTCCGGATATTCATGGAAATATTGGCTATATTGAAGGGTTTTTGGATAAACCCGTGGCATCCTTTATCCATAATCTGCTGTGCCTGATCGTTTAAGCTGTAGCCGCTGCAGAGGATTATCCTCGCTGAAGAGTTCAATTCCCTGATACGGTCAAAGGTTTCACTTCCCGAGAGTCCCGGCATGATCATATCGAGAACAATAAGGTCGATTACGTCTTTCTTTTCTTTATAGAGTATAATTGCTTCCTCTCCGTTCTTAACTCCGTATACGTTGTACCCGAGGGACTCAAGAATATTTTTGCTCACCGCAAGGACATCGGGCTCATCATCGACTACAAGGATTGTCTCTGTGCCTCTCATAATTTCCGGAACTCCGGATGTCTCTTTCGCTATATCCTTCTCTGATGCGGGGAAGTAGAGTGCAAATGTAGTTCCCTTGTCAGGCTCACTAATTACGTCGATGAAACCGTTATGGTTTTTTATAATGCCATAAACCATTGCAAGACCCAATCCGGTACCCCTGCCAAGCTCTTTTGTGGTAAAGAAGGGTTCGAAAATTCTTTCTTTCGTTTTCTCATTCATGCCTACACCGGTGTCGCTTATGGATATCCGTACATACCTTCCGAACGTCGTCGAATAAGGTATTGTATAATTCTCGCCAACGACAATATTCTTAGTCTCAATGGAAAGGTCTCCTCCTGCAGGCATAGCCTGCCAGGCATTGAGGTAAAGGTTGAGCAGTACCTGTTCGATCTGGCCCATGTCTGCCTCTACAGCCCATATGTCCCTTTCGTATTTTCGATGAATGGCAATCTCCTTTTTGGTTCTGCCGAACATGTTGGAGGTCTTTTCAATCAGTTCATTCATATTGACCGGTTTGACCACATATTTCCCGCCCCTTGCAAAACCAAGCAGTTGCCCGGTAAGGTCTGATGCGTTTTTTACCTGCTCTTCGATACGTTTTAGCCGCTCGTAGTGAGGATGCTCTGTACTGATGTCCAGCATCATGAGCGATGCATAACCCTGAATGCCCATAAGAATGTTGTTAAAGTCATGGGCAATACCTCCTGAAAGGGTGCCGATTGCTTCCATCTTCTGGGCGTGCATGAGTTCTGTTTCCAGCCTTTTCCGCTCAGTAATATCACGGATGGATTCAATCGCCCCGATGACATTCCCCTTGGCGTCATAAAGAGGGCTCGCCTTGGCCCATAGCGTCCTGTTCTGACCGCGTACGTAGGGTACATCTGTTTCGGTATAGAGCGTATCGCCGTCCTTTCTTATGAATGAATATTTCTTTGCAATATCATCATCCCACAAAAATAGGAAGTTCACGAGGATGGGGCGTCTCTCTCCATAAAAAGGTATGGCGTATTCATAGTCGCCCTTGCCGAGCATCATTTCCACAGAAAAACCGGTCATCTCTTCGATAGCCCTGTTCCATGAAATAATTTTCCCTTCAAGATTTATCACAAAGGTGGCGTCAGGAAGAAATTCGATAATGCTGGAAAGGCGGCTCTCCGATCGTTTCAGCGCCTCCTCCACCCGTTTGCGCTCAGTGATGTCTTCAACCTTGCCTTCATAATAGAGCGTCTCACCGTCCTTGTTACGAACAACACGAGCGTTTGTGGAAACCCATATTTTGCTTCTATCCTTACGATAGAGTTCAAATTCGAAGTTAACGACAGTGCCTTTTTTTTCAAGTATTTCCCTGTATTGTTTCCGAGCTTCGGGGCTTATGAATATCTGGCTTCCAATATCTGTAACGGTTGTTATCATCTCCTGGGGCGATTCAAAACCGTGCATTCTGGCAAGGGCAGGATTGACACTTATGTATCGTCCTCCAGGTGAGGCCTGGTACATACCCTCAATGGCATTTTCGAAGATGGAGCGGTATTTTTCTTCACTCTCCCGCAGCGCCTCCTCCGCTCGCTTGCGCTCGGTGATATCTATCAAAATAATCCTCAAATCAACAGGCTTCTTTTCACGAATAATAGCGCTTGTATAAATAAGAACAGGGAATGTACTACCATCTTTCTTTACAGCGGTATAATCGTTACCGACTTGTTGTTTTCCAAGGGATACTCGTAGGATATTTTTTCTCGCCCTATCGTGATCCTCGGGGACAATCATCTGGAAGATATTCAAACCCTTCTTAAAGTCTTCTTTTGTATAGCCAAAGATCTTGAAGCTGTTAAAATTTGCGAATGTAATGTGCCCCTTGTCATCGCATTCTACAACGGTCTGCGGCAACGAATCAGCCAGGTCCCGGTATCGTGCTTCTTCCCCCCGTAGTGCCTCTTCGGCTAACTTGCGTTTGTTTATATCCTGAACCGTACCTTGAATGTAAAGAATATTGCCTTTTTGATCACAGATGGGGTGGGCATTTAATAATCCCCAGACAATACTTCCATCCTTACGGCGGAACTGAGCTTCAAAATTCTCGATGAAGCCATGATCTTCCATCAATCTGAGTGCTTTATCACGATCCTCAGGATATGCATAAATTTGGGTACCCATGTCCTTGACAGACCTGATCAAATCCTCTGGCGACGCATACCCCAATAATTTAGCGGTAGCGGGGTTTACAATGATAGATTGTCCTTCAGGGGTCGTATGAAATATGCCATCCATGGCATTTTCAAATATATCACGGTATTTCTCTGTAGCTTTCTTGAGTTCCTCTTCAATCTGCTTGTGCTCTGTGATATCCCTGAAAATCCCCTGGACTAAAGTTCTTCCATTATACTCAACGGGAGTTCCTGTTATATCAACAGGTACCAGCCTGCCATCTTTTCTTAATACTTTTGTGTCGTAACAGAAATGGATTTCTCCTGCCGCCATCCTTGAGAAATCATGTATTACTTTTTTAAGCTCTTCCTTTGGGTGAATATGTCTTGGATTCATACCCACTAATTCTTTCCTCGAATAACCCAGAAGGTCTTCTGCCTTTTTGTTCACCTCCAGGAAGTTTCCCTTAGAGTCAGCAACAATTATTGCGTCACTTGCATGTTCTATTAAAGCACGGTATTTTTCTTCACTCTTCCACGGTATCTCTTTTTCTTGCTTGAGCTCAGTTTCCGATTTTTCCAGTTCGGTAATTCTCTGGTGCATCACTGCAAGTTCATTAATGAGTTGTGTTTTTGTTTTATCCTTATCTTTCATAGTCAGTTGCCTGTACACAACTATTGATTTCAAATATAGTATACAACATTGCAGGGAATTATACATCTATCAACCACTGGAGTATTTTGGGCTGCCATGTTAGAATAATGTTTATCGACGACCTGAGTGAGGTGCTTGTATTATGGAAAAGATCTTCTACCCGCAATCAATAGTCATTATCGGACTATCGGCCAAGGCCAATAATATCCCCAAGCTGATTCTGGAAAATCTCCTGCGATGGGGGTACAGGGGACGCATTTTTGGAGTGAATCCGAAGAACGACGAGTTGAACGTCAGCGGGATAAAGATGTATAAGGAGGTTGAAGACCTGCCGGAAGTTCCTGATTTTGCGGTATGCCTTATACCTGCCCGCTTTGTCCCTGAATCGGTTGAAAAATGCGGAAAACTCGGAATCACGCGAATGGCCATTCTGTCCGGAGGGTTTTCTGAATTCGGAGAAGAAGGAGAGAGACTGTCTGTTCTTCTTTTAATGGCTGCAAGGAAATACAATATCCGATTCATGGGCCCGAACTGTATTGCCGTGGCCAATACGGGCAATGGCCTCTGCCTTCCTTTCGTTCCAATTTACCCGCCCACAAGGGGAGGAATGTCCGTTATAACCCAGAGCGGCGGCGTCGGTCTAATGCTCTTCAACCTGCTCGCCGACGAAAATGTAGGGATGGCAAAGTTTATCAGCATTGGAAACAAGCTTGACCTTGATGAAGCCGATTTTCTTGAGTATCTGGACCAGGACCCTGAAACGGATATTATTTGTATGTACCTTGAAAGTATCGGCAACGGCAACCGCCTTATCCAGGTCGCCAGGAAGGTCAGAAAACCTATAGTAGTGTATAAATCGAACACCACATCAGCCGGAGAAAGGGCTGCGTTAAGCCATACCAGCGCGCTCAGTAATGATGAGGATGTTATAGATGCGGCTTTTGAGGAAGCGGGAATCATTCGAATCCACAATTACGGGGATCTTGTGGCTGTTGCCAAAGCTTTTGTGCTTCCTCCCATGCGCGGGAACCGGATTATGGTCATGAGTCCGGCAGGCGGGTTTGCTGTTATTGGTGCGGATTTGTGTGAAAAAGCAGGCTTTGCGTTTGCCGATCCCGGTGAAGAATTCTATAAGAGTTTGAACAATTTTGCCAATGCAGGAGTGATAAAGTTCTCCAATCCTCTCGATATGGGAGATATTTACGATCCGCATATGGTAGCCCACGTAACTTACGAGGTAATGCACAATGATAATGTTGACGGTGCAATTTATATCGGTCAAAAGCCAAAGATGCCTGCGGGGGATAACGTTTTTACCGGTCTGTTCTTAACGGACCTGTCAAAGGAGACCTACGGCTCTATTCTTTCAGCAGGGAAACCTCTGGGTGTTTGCCTCTATGGACTTTCCGGGTACCTGCACACAATAAAGGAACATTCGAATTATCCGATATTCAATAATCCGGAGGAGATGGTACGGGCACTCTCCTTTCAGAAAAACTGGCATGCAAGAAAGTATACCGGTCAAGAGGCGCTTCCAAAGAACTCATATTTTAATAAAGACGATTTTCGAAAATGGATCAATGCTCATGGAGAGGTGACCGGTGAAGATTCTCTTGAGTTGCTTCGCATGTCCGGCGTCCCGGTAGTAGCCTCTGGTATTGCAGGGAATGAGAAAGATGCAGTCAAACTGGCAAAAAAGACGGGATATCCGGTAGTGATGAAGGTTATATCACCTGATGCTCTTCACAAAACCGATGCCGGCGGGGTTTTTATAGGGGTCAGAGATGAGGATGGGGTCAGGAGATGTTTTTCACAGATACGCCGGAATCTTGGGGGATACAAGAAGGACGCCCGTTTTGAAGGGGTACGGATACAGACAATGGCTGACGAGGGTTACGATATGTTCATCGGAGGTAAATCCGATAAATCCTTTGGTCCTGTAGTTGTTTTCGGTTTCGGGGGCATATACGTGGAGGCTTTTAAAGATATCAGTACCTGCCTGTGTCCTGCCGATGCATTCTTTGTAAGGAAGAAAATCGAATCACTTAAATCTTATGCTATCCTGAAGGGAGTCAGGGGCATGGGGCCTGCAGATATTGACGGATACGTCGATTCCATTGTAAGAGTATCGTGGATACTTGCGGAATTCCCGGAAATAAAGGAAATGGACATCAATCCATTACGACTCTTTAAAAACGGATCAGGCGTCTGTGCCCTCGATGCGCGTATGGTTATTGATAAAGGATGTGGTAATCCTGAGAACTCCGGGCGAGAAAGATGCTGATAAATTTATCTGGTAGCTGAATTGGCTTCAAGTAAAATAAACGTCGGAAACAAGGATAAAAACATTATGAAGATAATTGACGTGCACCTCCACGTAGGACACAGATTTGAATGGACGGAACGGGCAAAAGAGGTATGGATGGACATTGGCCCATACGTGCCGGAAATATTTGATAAAAACGGGCGGCAACTGCCGCAGGAGTATGGTGACGTTATTAAAGGCGAAGGGGTTATAGGGGGCATTCTGATCCCCGAATATTCGCCTCTCACCGCAGGGGTAATGCCCATCGAGCGCGCCCAGGAGATCCATGCATATCACCCGGAGTTAATTCCTATTGCAAATCTGAACCCGAATTATCACACTGATCTTATGCATGAATTCGAGAATCAGCTTAAACACGGGGCAAAAGGATTAAAAATCCACTCTATCCACGGCTCTTTTTATGCAAATGACAGTAAACTCTACCCTGTGTATGAAAAATGCCAGAGAGAAGGCTTGCCTGTTATGTTCCATGCAGGCACAACCCTTTTTAAGGGCGCAAAGATGAGACATGCCGACCCCTACACCTTCGATGATGTCATAAGTGATTTCCCGGATATGAAGGTAATCCTTTGCCATGGCGGCAGGGGATTCTGGTATCAGATTGCGGAGTTTATGATAAAAAGTTATAAAAATGTCTATATCGATGTATCGGGGCTTCCGCCAAAGAATCTTTTAGAATACTTCCCTTCCATGAAAAGATTTAGCCATAAATACCTTTTCGGTTCTGATTTCCCCGGTGTTCCCGGAATAAAAAAGAACTATGAAGTTATTAGGAAACTCATACAGGATGACAATGCTATGGAGTTGATCGGCTTTCAAAACGCTTATGAACTCTTAGGTTTCTGGAAGTAATTCCAATTTGCATTCTAGCCAGGGTAAGTTGCCCGCACGACCCACCTGCCAGGTAGGTGCCCCGGCAAAAGAAATAAGTTTCCCATAAACTGTCATCCAAATAAAGACAATATTTTCACAGATATAAATTTTTTGTACACATTTCTTTACAAACAATATAGAATAAAAAAATATTAATAAATTTAAACAATGCCGACAGGTATTAAGAGGTTCAACAATGTAAAAACAGCATGTTCATCATCAAAAAATGGGGGTATTAGGGGGTATTAATGAGAACAGTTGTAAAACATGTACTGAATGCCTGTAAAAATTCCTGTAAAACCGAAAATGTACAGGAAGAGTTGCGCATAGTCCTGACCCGGCTTTTCGATATAATGTTTCTGGTGGGCGGAGTTTTTGGGGGTATTGCGCTCATTTTTTCAATCTACCGGTCAATACAATACGGCTGGTATCTCGCAGTATTTTTACATACGGGCATGTATCTCTCTGCCATGATTATTCTTTTTTTTCGCCGACGGATATCTGTCATTTTCATATTTTCAGCATTGCTTGGTCTTATCTATATAGATGTTCTGTATTCTCTTATCCACATGGGGCTTGCGAGCGCAGGTTTTGCGAGCCTCACCGTACTTTGTATCTTCGCAGGGGTTTTTCTCGGCGTAAGGGCTGGAATCATTGCTATGTGCGCCGGCGTCCTGACTGCATCATTAATCGGTACAGGTATTTGCACAGGTATGATCACCATGAAGCCCGATATTATCAGCCATATATCGGCGCCTGCTGGATGGATTATACAGATCGCATGTTTTGTTGTGTATGTAATGCCGCTCATTCTTGCAATAAACAGCATACAACAAAAAATGGTCAGGTCTCTGAATGAATCGAAGGAAACAAACAAAAAGCTTCAGGCTGAAATATTGGTAAGGAAAAGGGCTGTAGAAGAATTACAGGAAAGCGAAAAAAAATACCGTAATATCTTCGAGAATGCAATAGAAGGTATTTTTCAGGCCACACCGGATGGTGAGGTGTTAAATGTAAACCCCTCCCTGGCACGGATGGCCGGTTTTACCTCTCCGCAGGATATGATTGAATGTATCAAAGACATCGGCCAATTTTATGTCAATCCTGAAGACAGAACCCGTTTGAGAAAACTTATCAGTGAGCAGGGATACGCTGAAGGTTTTGAGGTACAGTTGTACAGGCAAGACAGAAGTATCGTATTGGTCTCCATGAATGCTCGCGCTGTTTGTGACGGGGGAGGCCGTTGCATATATCTTGAAGGAACCATAGAAGATATAACAAAACGGAAGTCCGCCGAGATCGCCCTCCGTGAGTCAGAGGAAAAATACCGCACCGTGGTGGAAAATTCCCTTGTAGGGTCTTTTATTATTCAGGACAACCTCTTCAGATTTGTCAATCCCCTGTTCTGTAAGATATCCGGATACACCTATAAGGAAATCATCGATAAAATGAGCCCCCTGGATATTGTCCTTCCCGACGAACGGGAAAAAGTACGAAAGAACCTTGAAAAACGTATGAATGGCGATACATGTCAAAGCGAATATGAACTGAAGGCAGTAAGAAAGGACGGGAAGGTTATTACAATAAAAATTCTGGGAAATTTTATCATGTACAATGGAAAACCGGCTTCCTTTGGAACGCTGATTGACATCACAAAGGAGGTAGTACTCGAATCACAGCTCCGTCAGGCCCAGAAGATGGAGGCCATAGGCACACTGGCAGGCGGCATAGCCCACGATTTCAACAATATCATTACCGTTCTAATAGGATTCGGCACCCTTCTTCAAATGAAAATGGATGAAGCAGATCCCTTAAGGATATATGTGGAACAAATACTGTCGGCCTCCCGTAAGGCAGTAAGCCTGACGCAAAGTCTCCTGGCCTTCAGCAGACAGCAACCCATCGCTTTAAAACCATTAAACATCAATAATGCCGTCAGGGGAGCTGAGAAGCTTCTGAAACGTCTCATTACCGAGGATATTGCATTTACAACCGACCTGAGCGCGGAGGATATTGCAATTATGGCAGATCCAAGCCAGATTGATCAAATCCTTTTCAATCTCGTTTCCAATGCGAGAGATGCAATGCCAAAAGGAGGGAATTTAAGCATTACAACAAAAGCCTTTGAACTGGACAGAGAGTTCGTGTTGGGTCACGGGTTTGGCGAAATAGGACAATATGCACTCGTTGCAGTATCTGATACTGGTATAGGCATGGACGCAAAGACAAAAGAAAACATCTTCGATCCCTTTTTTACAACTAAAGCTATCGGAAAGGGTACAGGACTCGGTCTATCCACTGTCTACGGGATTGTAAAACAACACGGAGGCTATATCACCACCGACAGTTGGCCCAATCAGGGGACTACCTTCAACATCTATCTTCCTGTAGTCAAAAGCACTGCCGATAATATACGGCCTTCGGTTGAACTTATAAAAGGGGGGAAAGAGATAATTCTTGTTGCAGAGGACGATGAAGACGTGAGGCTTTTTGTCAAAGACATTCTCGGTGAGCACGGCTATACAGTCATCGAGGCAGTAAACGGAAAGGAAGCAATTGAAAGATTCAGAGAGCACAAAGGTATATCGCTCCTGGTTCTCGATTCTATTATGCCGCACAAGAACGGTATAGATGTTTATAATGCAACAAAGATGTTCGTGCCTGGCATTAAAGCGCTATTTATGAGCGGATATACATTCGACATGGTCTACGACAAAGGCGTTGATGAAAACGAATACGATTTTATCACAAAGCCTTTGTTACCCGATAAATTCCTGAATAAAGTACGGGAAATTCTTGACAGACAGAGTTAATACCGGATCGTATTTATAGATATTCCCTTCTCAACTGTTCAATAATATCATCGGTCAGCATTTCCGATTTTCTCAGCTCTGTAAACTTATCGAGAAGGTCATCCGTTGTAAGTCGTGTCTTTTCCTTTTCGTCGATATCATCGATGATCCTGCCCTGATGCATCATGATCGTACGGGTTCCCAGTTCGAGAGCCTGCCGCATGCTGTGCGTTACCATAAGGGTTGTAAGATTTCCCCGCTCAATAAATTTTCTTGTCAATCTTATTATTTGAGACGCTGATTTCGGATCAAGGGCTGCCGTATGTTCATCAAGAAGAAGTACCTTCGGTTCCCGGATCACAGCCATAAGCAGACTCACTGCCTGACGCTGTCCACCGGAAAGCGTTCCGATGATTGTATCAAGTCTTTCTTCAAGCTGCATCTCAAGCTCTGCCACTTGTTTTCTGAAGGATTCCAAGCGTTCTGTGTTGAGTCCCATTTTTGGATAATGCCGCTTGCCCCTGAGAAATGCGAGAAGGAGGTTTTCAGCTATGGTCATATCCGGGGCAGTTCCCATGAAAGGATTCTGGAAGACCCGTGAGATAGTGTGCGCCCTCTCAAACTCTTTCTTTTTTGTAATATCTTTTCCTGCAAGCATAATAGTTCCTGAATCGGGGAACGTTGTGCCTGCCACCATATTGAGGAGCGTAGATTTCCCTGATCCGTTGGTGCCGATAACGGTGACAAACTCGCCTTCACTGATTTCAAGGCTCACATCCCTCAACGCATAAACTTCATTTACCGTATGCGCGTTGAATTTTTTATGGATCCGGCTCAGTTGTATCATCTCTTACCTTTTAATAATGGCGGCCTTTTTCAGGAAAGCATCGGGGACAGTCACTCCGTATAGTTTTGCAAGCCCGGCATTGATGCCGATCTTCTCCGGTACAAAATCCCTGATAGGAATATTTTTCGTATCTTCGCCCTTGATTACCCTTTCCGCTATCTTGGCTGTTTCTACGCCGACCTCGAAATAGTCTGCGCCTATTGAGAAAAATGTCCCGCGTTCGATATCAGTGGGATCATTTGTAAAGTAGGGTATTTTATGCTCACTCAGTATGGTTGCCATGGTTGCAAGTGCAAGTATTACCGTGTTGTCGCCTGACGTAAAAAAGATGTCAATATCCTTATTGATAAGAGCAGACAGGGCATCTTTTACTTCGTCGGTTGTGCTTATTGTCCTTTCAATAAGTTCGTAGCCATATTTTTTTGCTGCTTCCCGGGCTTTCAGAGTACACGCCTCAGAGTTTGCCTCAGCCGGATTCCATATAATCCCGATGCGCCTTGCCCTGGGAAGTATAGCCTTTATTGCTTTGAACGTTGATTCAACAGGTTGAAACGTGGCAATGCCGGTGATATTGGGGAGATGTTCTTTTTGGTTTTTTGCAATACCCATTCGATAAGGGTCTGTAACCGTGCCGAATATATGGGGTATTTTTGAATTTCCATTTGCCGCCACCTGAAGGGCAAGGGACGATACAGTCAGGATATAATCATAATTCTGGCGGACAATATCCTGGACTATGGCCTGGGCAGTAGCATAATCATTCTGGGCATTCTTCAGATCAACGGTTAAGTTGTATTCTTTTAATATACCGCTTTTTTTAAACTCATCCATGATGCCGTCAATGGAGATCTTTAAAACATAGCTGTCAGAGAAGACAAAAAGGGCAAGCCGTTTCGGCCTTATATCGTTTTTTATTTTGTCGCCAACCATGGTTGCTTCAGAGAGTATTTTCTGTGGTATGGTTATGCCGAGTTTTTTTGATATATCAAGATTAATCCCTTTGGTGATTTTACTGTATTTTTCGAATGGTATGTCAACAGGTTTTTCGCCTTTTATAATACGATCGGCAATGCGGGCAGCCTGAATGCCGCTCAAAGAATAATCATATCCGCAAGCCCCGAGCGCCCCGTCTTTGAGTCTTTCAACATCGCTTATGAAAATCGGAATTTTTTTCGTCTCCGATGCTTTTACAATCGATTCGAAAGCTGAAAAAACGATATTATCCGAAGTTAAAACAAATGCATCTATGCCTTTGGTGACAAGCGATGTTGCCGCCTGATAAACCTCAGACGAGCCTGCAACAGTTGCGCCTATGAATGTAACATTCTTATACTGCGCTATGGTTTCTTTCAGTTTTTTTACATTATATACAGCGTTTTCCTGGGATGGGTCCCAAATGCAGCCGACTTTAATTTTCTTCGGTAATATTTCCGCAACCATTTCCATCAATTTATCTGAAGGCGCTGCACCATAGGTTCCTGTCACATTAGGCAGATGATCTGTTTCCGACTTGCCTGCTCCCAGAATAAAAGGATTTGCAACAGTAGCAAAAACTATAGGGCGGTCTTTTATTTTGTTAATGGCAGCCTGGGTGCAACCTGTGGATATGGGAACAACAATATTAACCTTTTCATAGAGGAACTTATCAATTATTGAATTAACGGTGGTCATATCCCCGTTTGCATTTTCGATATAGTAGCTCACATTTTTCCTGTCTTCATATCCAAGCTTTTTCATCTCTTCAATAAAACTGTCGCGGGTAATGTTGAGAAGGGCATGGTCAGTCAACTGAACGACGCCTATGCGAACTTTTTTTGAAGGAGTATATACATTCGTGCTGAACAGTTTATAGCCGAGAATACCTGCGGCCGTAATTAAAACAACAGCAATAATGCCTGCGGCCAGCTTTTTGACATTGATTTTTCTTGCAATTGTTTCCGTTGAATCGACAATTTTTGAGCCTCTTCCTGCCAGCATTTTCGGGGCAATAAGGATGGCAAGCACGAAAAGTGCCGTGGTGAGTTTTAAATCTATAGGGTTTAATCCTGCGTAAAGTGCAAGTGCCACCATGAACCTGAAAACAATGGACCCGATGATGACACTCAGTGCCTTGCCGTAAACCGACCTGATTTTTATGACCGATTCACCGATAATGACCGCAGCAAGGCCGAAAACAATAGAGCCTATACCCATGCCGATATCGGCAAAACCCTGATACTGAGCCACAAGACTGCCTGATATGCCGACAAGGCCGTTTGCAAGGGCAATCCCGATAGTTTTGACTATGTTTACATTAACGCCTGATGCAGCGGCCATTGCAGGATTGTTGCCTGTTGCCCGCATGGTGATCCCGAAATCAGTTTTGAAAAAAATGGAGGTGAGCGCCCAGAAGACAAAGATAACAGCGCAGAAGACAATACAAAGCCAGCCTTCATAGGCCAATCCGGGATTTATTGTTTTTAAATAGTTGATAATGCCCGGCTGGTTGAGCAGGGGAATATTAGACCTCCCCATAATATGGAGATTGACAGAATACAGACCTGTCATTACAAGTATCCCGGCGAGAAGTCCGTTGATATTAAACCTGGTATGAATGAAGGCTGTAAAGGCGCCAGCCAGTGCTGCGGCAAGGAAGGAAAGCAACAGGGCTATAAACGGGTTCACCCCGGCAACGGTAAGCACAGCCGTTACAGCCGCCCCGGTAACAAAGCTCCCGTCAACTGTAATATCAGGAAAATCATGGATGCGGAAAGTAATAAAGACGCCCATGGCCATGAAGGCATACAAAAATCCGAGATTTATGGCGCCGACCCAAAGTTCCACGGTTTAGGCCTCAAGCTCCACGATAGCGGCCATGCCGGCTGAAAACTTTGAAAGACCAAGAATATGCTGGATTTTATATACCTGACATTCATTAAATACACGCATCAGTTCTTTGTCAAAATCAGCCATATTGCTGCCGATAGTGGCCTTATCGAAGATGCCTCCGTGGATATGGAAATTGCTCCCTTCAGGAATGAGAAATACCCTTTCAGAGCCGAGACAGCTCCGATCTCTCATTGCAATGCCTGTTGCTACAATAATATTATTCATGTATGACGGCTCAACCGGATAATCTATCCAATCGGAAAAATTGTCGCTGTCAAAGATGCTTTTTCCATTTGCCGGTTTTTGTTCAAAAATAGGAACCTGCTTAATGTGCATGCCCCAGAGACCTTTGGTCTCTGCGATCATACAAATGCCGATGACATTGGCATGAGATATCGCAAAAAAGCTTAGTATAATGGACGACAAGTCAACAGGACCGTTTTTCCCCTGAAACGAGAGGACATACCGGTAGTCCCCGTTAAAGCCGAAACCGTGGAAAAATTTATATGTAACAACGGAATTTTTATTAGCATTTATCAGGAAATCAACACAGGAGCGTTTTACGGCAGGATAAAAAAAGAATGTATTATTCGCTATCATAGACTCCCCGAAAAGGAGCTTGTATTCATCGTAGTCATCTCCCAACGTTGCAAGGCCGCATCCAAACCGCATTTCTGACGGCTTTACTGTCACAACGTCCTCTTCTGTAAATGAAGAATCCGCTGTTTTATCCAGTTTTCCCACAACAAAGAGAGGAGAACTTTTCCTTTGTTCCATCTCAATATACTCTAAGACTATCCCGTCAATTTCACGGGTAATGACTTCAATTCCTCCGGAATCCTTCCGGATCAGTCCGGGTATCTCATCTTTGCTTGTTACTATGCGGAATAGCGGTATAATACCGCTCATTTTAAAGATTTCAAAAACAGTTTCTGTGACACCTGAGAGGATGATTTCTCCTCCGGCCTTTTTCAATGATTTTTGCGTGCTGATAAATACACGGAGGCCTGCGCTGCTGACATAATTGACTGCCGCCATATCAACAAGAAAAATGCGCTCGCCGGAGAGTATGAGGTCATCAAATACCTTCTGGATATCAGATGAACTGAGTGAGTCAATACGACCTTTTGCAGTAATACATTTGATGGAGCTATCTTCTGTTATTGTATATTCAAACATTATTCTTTCTTATTTTCCCTGCAATATTGCTTAGTGCCTGTTTGTTATATATAGTGTCTATGAATTGTTTTAGAGTCAATAATTCTTTCAAAATAACCGGTCCGGAAATTCCTCTGCAGGTTTTGGAAATTGTTTTCTTACCTTCCTCCTCTCTGAATCAGTGATGGATGGATCAAACCAAATCAAGGTCCAGGAATAAATGTCAGAACAAAAGAGGTTTGACTGCACCATTTCCTCCAGCCAAGTTTCTATGGCGTCTATCGTACGATCCACGGGCTCGCCCTGGATAGAGTCAAAATTCCAGGATGTTCCTGAAATCCACCCTCCCGGCGTTAGATGAAACTCCTGCGACGGTTTATCTGCTGATGACATGATGCCCTACCCTACTCCTGCATTGCCTTTCATCTTAGAGGGTAATGATCGGGCATATTCAGCCCCTTTATGTAACCATTCTATCAGATCTTCATCTGATTCATAGCCTTCGGATGAAATCATTACCCAGCCCTTCATAGGTCTTCCGGTAATGTCAAACTCTCTTGCGTGGGGTCTTTTCATTGATTCTTCATAATTATCAGGACCCACGCGTATAATGATATCATCATTCAATATGCCACAGGCCATGTTTCCGTTAAATAAAATGCCTATCCCCCCGAACATTTTCTTTTCATTAAATCCGGGTTCTTCTTCCAAAATTTCACGGACTCTCTGAGCTAAACCTTTATCGTATGCCACGTTATCACCTTTTTTGTTGCTGTCAATACACAAAATCCAGCCGCCACTGCATGTAGTTGGCCGGATATTATTTTATGCGCTGATCAATTTGCTTCGAAATATAAAGAAAACAGCGCCCAGTATACATAGCGTAGCCCACAAATAATCTAATTTAAGCGGTTCTTTCATGTAGAAAACAGAGAATGGGACAAAAACACTAAGCGTTATGACTTCCTGCAATATTTTTAACTGGCCTATGTTCATCTCCTGGTACCCTATCCTGTTGGCAGGAACTTGAAGGAGATACTCAAAGAGTGCGATACCCCAACTGACTATTGCTGCAATTAACCAGGGTTTTCCATTAAGTTCCCTTAAATGCGCATACCAGGCAAATGTCATAAAGACATTGCTACATACCAATAAAATAACGGCTTTAAATACAGGGCTCATTTTTGCTCCATTACAATGTAGCTGATATTATACTGCAAGCTAAATTTCTCAAATATTATGATTAACGATGCAGGTTGTCAAGAACAACGTCTCATGCCAATTCGGATTCAGAGATAGCACCCATAGGGCGCCCGGGCAACGAGGTAACAAAGTTATATGATTGAAGGCTAATTAGTATCAGGAGTGTCCTGACTTTTTTGATACAAGGCCGGAACACTATTTCGCTTTCCCGTCCGCAAACAGTTATCCGGCTGACCCTTGCGGCTGATGGCTTGTGCTGTCAAACGGTACAATTCTGTTGACTTTGGTCGTTATTTCGGGTTTAATTAGCTAATTTAATTTACATATTATAGATTTCATGTATGAAAGGAGGGAAAGATGAATGCCAGCAGTTATTGTAAGAGAAGGAGAGTCTTTCGAAAGCGCCCTTAAGAGATTTAAAAAACAGTGTGAAAAAACAGGGATATTATCTGAAATAAAGAAAAGAGAACATTACGAAAAACCAAGCGTAAGAAAGAAGAAGAAAATGCTTGCTGCAAAGAAAAGAGCATTAAAAAAGCTTAAGAGAGTAATGGACAAAGGTCTTTATTAATGGAATTCAGAGCAAAAATTGAAGATGGTCTTAAGCAATTCTTAAAGCAAAGAGACACTGTAAGACTATCGATTTACCGTATGCTTCTTGCTGCCATCAAGAACAAAGAAGTTGAAAAGCTTAGGGCTCTGACAGAAGACGAATTCTACGGTATTGTAAAAACATCGGTAAAGCAACACATTGAATCAATAGAAAGCTTCAGAAAAGGGAACAGGCAGGATCTCATAGATAAAGAAGAAAAAGAGCTTGAGATTTTGAAAGGGTTTCTGCCTGCTGCCTTGTCAGACGAAGAACTTTCAACAGAGATTGAGGAAGCAATAAAGATCGTGGAAGCAAAAAACCAGAAGGATATGGGAAAGGTTATAAGACACCTTATGGAAAAGTATCCTGGAAGAATCGACGGAAAGGCGTTAAGCGGAATGGTGCTTAAAAGACTGTCTTCACTATAAGACAGTCAAAGCCCCCCTATGGTTGATAAAACACTATCATACCTCGATTATCTAAAACTCCTTGATTTATTTAAACAATATTCGGCAACACCCTATGCTGCCGATTTAATATCATCGCTAAGACCTCTTGGCGCCATCGAAGAAATAAAACTCAGACAGAGCAGGATTGAAGACATTATTGAGGTTATAAAGTGGGACGGGAATGTCCCCTTGTCCGATATTCCCGATATCAGGGATGTTTTGAAGAGGACTTTTATAAAAGACTCAATCCTTGATACAGGCGAATTTTTGATGATGTCAACCTTTTTGAGGGCTTGCGACAACATTGCCAGGTTTTTAAAAAAGGCGCACGTTAAAGGGCAATATATAGAAACAATTCTGGAAAATGTTAATCCATTTCCTCACATCCTTTCTAAAATACTAAAAACCATCAACCCTGACGGATTTATTGAAGACACTGCGACCTATGAATTATCCAAGATTAGAGCAGACCTGTTCTTATTCAGGGGAAAAATAAAAAAGCAGCTCGAAAGAATCATGGAAAGAGAAACGGTAAATCCCGTACTTCAGGATTTTTATGTGTCCATTCGAAACGGGAGATATATTATACCCTTAAAACCCAATTTCAATCAGTTTCTGCAAGGCATAGTCCATGACTATTCCCATACATTGAAGACATCCTTTGTTGAGCCCGTTGAATGTGTAGAGATAAACAACAGCATAAATATGCTTGAGAAAGAGGAAAAGGAAGAGGAAAAAAGGGTTTTAAAAGAGCTGACCGAATATATCCGAAACTATGCCGGTGAGCTGAAAACAGACCTCGACGCCGTTGCAGAACTCGACCTTTACCATTCCATTGCTTTATTCAGTATGAAGTTTGACTGCATAAAACCGGAAGTTGGTCCCGATGAATACATCGATATAAAAAACGCTATGAACCCCTTCATAGCAATATCAAAAAAAGACCGGACGATTCCTATAGACATATTTATGGATACGGGCAAGAAAGCAATGGTGATAAGCGGTCCAAACGCCGGAGGAAAAACAGTTGCTTTAAAAACAATCGGGCTTTTATCCCTCATGGCACAGACGGGTTTATTCATCCCGGCATCCGGAAGGCCAAGGATCCCTGTTTTTAAAAATGTTTTTGCGATTATCGGGGATGAGCAGGATATCTCGATGGAGCTTTCCAGCTTTACTGCCCATATGACGACCATAAAAGAAATATACGAGCATGCCGTTGGAGGAGAGCTTATCCTGATTGATGAAATCGGAGGCAATACAGAGCCTCAGGAGGCCTCTGCCCTTTCAATGGGCGTCATCGATGCCTTTGTTGAAAAAGGGTGCAGGGTAGTCGTAACAACTCACCTGAATCTTCTAAAGGCCTATGGCTATACAAACCCCTTTGCCATCAATGCGGCTACGGCTTTTGATATGGAAAAGATGAAACCACTCTACAAATTAACCTATGGAATGGCAGGCTACAGCAATGCAATCAGTGTCGCAATAAATATTAATGTCCCGGAAAGGATCATCGAGAAAAGCTATGAATATCTGGGAACACAGGAGCATATGCTCAATGAGCTTGTAAGCGCATTGGAAAATGCGAGGAAAAAGGCAGATGAGGAACTTGCGGAACTTAAAAACACAAAAGAAGAATTAAAAAAGAGACTTGCCCTGGTAAGGGGGAAGAAAGATGAAATTATTAAAACATTTGAAGAAAAATACAACCTCAGGTTATTGGAATTGGAAATAGAATTGGAAGAGATAAAAAAAGAGATTGCAAAAAATGAAAAAATGTCTATAAAGATAAGTAAGGAAAGATTAACAGCTTTAAGAAACAAATATGTTAAAAATCCGATAAAAAAACCTGATGATATTAAGATCGGTGATTACGTATTTGTTAATAGTATGGGGGGAAGCGGTTATGTTACAGATATTGATAAGGGGGGGGATATGTATGAGGTTGTGATAGGGAACCTCAGAACAAAAGTCAACAAATTTCTTGTCAGTAAAACCTTAAAAACAAAAACATTCAAACCGGTCAGGAAAGAAGCTGAGGTTATCATAAACGTTCAGGACATTGAAATATCTGAGTTGAACCTCATGGGATTGAGAGTCGAGGATGCATTGGAAGAGCTTGACAGATTTATAGACAAAGCCGTTGTCCGGGGCACATCAAAAGCCAAGATTATTCACGGAATAGGAACGGGCAGGCTGATGAATGCAGTAAAAAACCGTCTGCTTGAAACAAAATACATAAAAAATATTGAAAGAGACGAAAGGAACGCAGGGATAACATTGGTAGAACTTTTATGAGATCAACTTTGGAAGAACTACTTAACAGAGTAAACATCGTGGATGTTGTTTCTCAGCATGTTAAATTAAGGAAAAGTGGTAAAGATTTTATCGGCTTATGTCCATTCCACAGCGAAAAAACACCATCCTTTACGGTGAGCATTGAAAAGCAGATATATTATTGCTTCGGATGTCATGAAGGGGGCAATTTAATCAATTTTATGATGAAATTCGAAAATATGACCTTTCAGGAAACCCTTGAAAACCTTGCGCATGAATACGGGGTTGAGATTAAGAAGGGAGGCACAAAAAGGTCAAATTCATTTGATGCAATGTTGAAACTGGCTGATTTTTACCATCATAACATTAAAAACACCAGGTCTCCCCGCGAGTATCTCGCCGGGAGAGGAATAACCTCTGATGTTATTGATGAATTTAAGATCGGTTACAGTGACAGGTCAAGACATGTAATCCAGACATTTATAAAAAATGCCGGTATACCAAGAGATATCCTTTTGAATACAGGGATTTTAAGGATTAAGGATAATGATATATACGATATATTCATGGGCAGGATTGTAATCCCGATTTTTGATGTAAACAAAAAGGTTATAGGCTTTGGTGGAAGAACAATTGAAAAAGACGGGTTCCCCAAGTATATAAATTCACCTGAATCCCCTATCTTTTCAAAGGGCGCATCATTGTTCGGTATTGACAAAACAAGAAAATACATAACCGAAAAGAACGAAGTATTCATTGTCGAAGGATACTTCGATTTTATTGCCTTATATACAGCAGGTCTGAAGAACGTTGTTTCCACGCTTGGTACATCGGTAACGGAGGTGCAGCTCACAAGATTAAGAAATTATACCGAAAATATAACCCTTATGCTTGACGGTGACGAAGCAGGCATAAAAAGCGCCTTAAAGTTGATAGGCCGGCTTTCTGATATGGAGATTAACGGCAGTATGGTTGTATTACCCGATGGCAATGACCCGGATAGCTTTATAAAGAAAGAAGGGATAGACGGCCTGAACAAGGTCATCGACACAAAAAAGCCCATACTGGATTATTACTTTGACTACTGCATGGCAAAGTGGGGAGTAGGAACGCTGGAAAACAAGAACCAATTTATAAAATCTGTTCTGCCTTACATTGAAGGCATAAGAAGCGGTGTGAAAAAAAGGCTCTATATAAAGAGATTGTCGGAATTAACCGGGGTGGAAGAATATCATTTCGGGGAAGGATTAAAGGAGAAGGCAACAGAACAACTCTCCGGCAACCATATTTCATCGAGTATTATCGAAAGAAGGGTTATCGGGGCTTTGATAGGCAAACCGGGTATGCTCGGGATATTCAAAGAAAAGGAGGTGATAAATTACATAAAAGATGCCGAAATAAAAGAGATATTGTTGAATATGTGTGAGTTTTTTGATGAAAAAGGAGACATGGAGGTAAACAATTTTATTAACGTCCTGGGAAAGGATAGTTTGAGAGATTTGGTAACAAATGCTGTTTTTGATGTAGCGGGGTATGAGGAGAATGAATTAGAGAAGGTTTTGCTGGATTATTTCAGGCATGTAGAAAATAAATCCATAAAAGTTAAAGCAAAAAAAATTACGGAAAGGTTATTAGAAGCAGAAAAAAGGGGAGATGAAAAGGAGATCATGGAGCTTCTTAATGAGAAACAAAAGGTGCTGGCATTTTTTAAAACCAACCAATAAAAAGTGAGGTAAAAATGGCCGATAAAGCGAAGATATTTTTTTCTACTGATGAAAATCAGGAAAATAAAGAAATGTATCTTATCGTAAAAGGCAGTGATAAACCCGAGAGCATATTCGATGATATGGAGCTTTTCGATCTGGAAGGGGAAACCGAAACAAATCTTGCAGATACTGAAAAATTTGAAGAGGTTTTTAACGCTGATCTTGAAGAAGTATATGTTGATGAACTGGCTAATCCCATCAGACATTATATCAAAGAGATGGCTGATCTTGCATTGCTCACACGTGAAGGTGAAAAAGATATTGCCATTCGAATGGAACAGGCCAAAGAAGAAATCAGAAAAGTTATTCTTTCTTTTCCAGGCACTGTTAAAGAATTATTGAATGCCCTGTCATCCCTGAAAACATCAAATGCAAGTATGAAAGACATAATTTTCGGCGATGACGAAGAAGATGATGAAACAGAAAGCGACATAGAATTACAGAAAGAAAAGATAATTGAGCTTCTGGAAGAACTGAAATGCGTCTATCTGCAATTTAAAGATAACGGCAACGGCAACAGGGCAAAATACAGGGCAAAAATAAAGGCAATAATCGGCGAAATTAATTTGGGTAAAAAAATTACCGAAAATATTACCTGCAGGATAAAAAAGTATGTTGAAAGGATTTGCAGGATTGAAGTTGATATGGAAAGATGTTGCAAAGGCAGCAGTAAGGAAAGGGAGATGCAATTATCTACACTCAATAAAAGACTGGAAAAGATTGAAAAGGAGGCCGGGGCTTCTGCGAAGGAACTCAAGTTTTATCTAAATAGGATTGAAGATGCCGAAAGGAGATGCCTCTGCGCAAAAAACGAATTGGTGAAGGCCAATCTCAGATTAGTGGTAAGCATAGCAAAAAGGTATATAAACAGAGGGCTTTCCCTTTTGGATATAATCCAGGAAGGCAACATCGGATTAATGAAAGCTGTAGACAGGTTTGAACATAAGCGAGGTTATAAATTCAGCACTTACGCCACATGGTGGATACGACAGTCAATTACAAGGGCGATAGCCGATCAGGCAAGAACGATCAGGATCCCAGTCCATATGATTGAGACTATTAATAAAATTTTAAAAGCATCGAAAGAGCTTGTGCAGGATCTCGGCAGGGAGCCTCTTCCCGACGAAATAGCAGATTTGATCGGGTTTTCTGCAGATAAGGTAAGGAAAGTTTTAAGGATAACAAAAGAACCGATTTCTCTTGAAGCGCCGATGAGCGACGATGACGAGACTCACCTTGCTGATTTTATTGAAGATAAACAGGCACAAACACCGCAGGATACTGTCATATCCTTTGATCTTATGGAACAGTTAAACAAGGTGCTCGCCACTCTGACGCCGAGAGAAGAAAAAGTGGTACGCATGAGGTTTGGTCTGGGAGAAAAATATGATCATACCCTGGAGGAGGTCGGGCAGGTCTTTGACGTAACAAGAGAGCGGGTGAGACAGATAGAAGCAACGGCATTAAGAAAACTGAAGCACCCTATGAGGGCAAATAAATTGATAGGTTTTGTTGAAGCATAGTTAACATTTTTGCTTGACAAGTCGGATCTATTTTAAATATTGTATACAAATTAGCAGTAATATATTTTTCAATGGGGGAATATTATGGATTTTCAATTAACAGAAGAACAAGGGTTTTTTAAAAAAACTGTTGCCGACACAATAGACAAAATAGTTGCCCCCAGGGCTCAGGAAATAGATGAGAAGGATGAGTTTCCATGGGAACTATGGAAGGAATTTGCGAAGCTGGGCTATCTTGGATTGCGTTATCCTGAAGAAATAGGCGGTTTAAATGCAGATAAGATCATGTGCATGACTTTTTATGAAGAGATTGCTCGCGGCTCTGTAGGCTTCGCCCAGAGTGTCATAATGAATATTCTTATGGGAACATATTTCATATACCGTTTTGGGAGTGACGCAATCAAGGAGCGGTGCCTGTATCCTGCAATGAAAGGGGAAAAGATTACAACAATGTGCTTCACGGAAGATCAGTCAGGCTCCGACCTCGGCGCCACAAGAACGCTGGCTGTTCGGGACGGAGACGGCTGGCGGATAAACGGAACGAAAATGTGGATTACAAACGGACCCATATGTGATTTCTGTACTGTCCTGGCCACAACAGATCCGTCAAAAGGTTTGAAGGGGCTGAACTTTTATTTAGTAGAAAAGGGAACGCCCGGTTTTTCAAGCGGTCAGATTATCCACAAGCTTGGATGCAGGGGCACTGTTACCGGGGAACTTGTATTCGATAACGTATGGGTGCCATATGAAAACCTACTCGGCGACGAACCTGGAAAAGGCGTATCCTATGTAAGCGATATCCTGGACGAAGTACGGTTAATGACGGGCGCAATGGCCCTTGGCATCGCAGGGGGGGCATATCGTGAAGCATTGGAATTTGCAAGAAAAAGGGTAGCCTTCGGACAACCTATAGGTAATTATCAGTTGATAAGAGAGAAATTTGCCGATATGGATACCATGATGAATGCAGCAAGGCTGATGATTTACTATGGCTCGTGGTTGCTGGAGAACAACATGGAAAGCAGGGTTGTTGCCGCTGAAGCAAAGATGTACGCAACTGAAGTATGTCTTAAAGTAGTTGATGAATTGACAAGAATTTATGGTGCTAATGCCTTTGCCTATGAATACAAGTCCCAGAGATATTTCAGGGATGCGCGATTCCTCCTTTACGGCGGAGGAACGCATGAAGTCTTGAAGGATTTTATTGGAAAAGTTATAATAGGAAAATTGTAAATTGCGAATATAGAATTTAGAATTGCAAATTTAAAAATCCATATAAAACTAATCGGTTTTTATTTGTAAATCCTGAATCTAAAATCCGTAATATCAGATTGGAATAAGGAGGCTGGTAAGTTGAAAATTCTGGTATTTATCAAGCAGGTTGCAGATACAGAGGCAAGAATTTTAATAAAAAGCGATAAAAAATCGCTTGAGATTGAAAACAAGTATAATATGAATTTTTTTGATGAGTTTGCTGTTGAAGAGGCCGTAAGCATCAAAGAAAAAACAGAAGGAACCTGGATTGCAGTTTGTACGTATGGCTCCAAAAGGGCCATTGAAGCATTACGGACAGCCATCGCAATGGGCGCTGACCAGGCGTTTTTACTGGATAATACCGGTCTGGATAGCGATGACCCGTTGATTACAGCAAAGATTCTGGCTGCTTTTGCAAAACAGGAAGGCTTTGATCTTGTTTTGTGCGGCAGACAGGCAATTGATGATGAAAGTTCAAATATAGGTGCGATGGCGGCTGAATTTTTGGGGATACCCCATGTGAGTGCGATTATGAAACTGGATATTGTAGATGGAAACAAGGCATTAGTGGAAAGCGAGATAGAAGGCGGCAGGGGAACCATAGAAGTGCAATTGCCTGCGCTTTTTACTACCCAAAAAGGGTTAAATGAGCCGAGAGTCCCGCTCATTACCGGTGTTATGAAGGCAATGAAGGCAAATATACCGGCGATAGACCCCTGCTCCCTGGGTTTTGCACGGGAGATATTAGATTCAGGCGCAGCGAAAACAAATGTGCTTTTTTATGAAACTCCGCAAAGCAGGCCTCCTGTTAAGATTATTGAAGGAACAACGCCGGAGGAAAAGGTAAAAGGCCTGATAAAGGTTTTAAAAGAAGAAGCTAAAGCATTATAAAAGAGGAGCGGATATGTCAAAGGATATATTTGTATTTATAGAATGTAAAGATGGTGCAGTGCGGAAGGTATCATTCGAACTTCTGTCAAAGTCAAAAGAGATTACTGAAAATACTTCCTCCAATTCATATGCAGTGCTTATAGGTAGTAATCTCAGGCATACAGCAGAAGAATTAAAGGCTCATGCCGATAAGATTATCATTGTGGATAATGATATTCTACAGGAATACAGGTGGGATACCTATACGCATGTAATGGAACGTCTTATAAAAAAATATAATCCCCATATGGTTTTCGGGGCCTCCACTATAACCGGTAAAGACCTTTTCCCAAGGCTTGCCGCAAGACTGGATGCACCGATAGTCTCTGATGCAATCGGCATAGACTTTGAAGGCGAAGATGCAAAGATTAAAAAACCGCTTTTTGGAGGGAAGATCATTTCATGGGTTGCATTCAAAGGTGGTAAAACTGCATTTGTAACATTCAGACCCAATACTTTCTCAATTGAAAAGAAGATGCTGAACGGTGAGGTTATTGAAGAAACGGTGGATGTACAAAAAGACACGAGGGTGAATGTCCTTGGCGTAAATAAGGCCGGCACAAAAAAAATTGATTTACAGGAAGCGGATTTTATTATTTGCGGCGGCAGGGGCATGAAAGGCCCTGAAAACTTCCTGGCACTTGAAGAAGTCGCAGATATCATGGGAGGAAGGGCAGGAGCTTCCCGTGCTGTTGTCGACGCCAAATGGAGAGACTATGACGACCAGATAGGGAAAAGCGGTAAGACCATATCTCCAAAGCTTTATATAGGCTGCGGCATATCAGGGGCCCTTCATCATACAATGGGGATGGATACATCGAAGGTTATTGTTGCAATCAACAAGGATCCGAATGCCCCTATATTCCAGTATGCCGATTACGGCATAGTTGATGACCTTTTTAATATATTGCCTATTCTGAAAGAAGAACTGAAGAAGACAAAAGAAGAATTATAAGCAGAAGGCAAGGACCGGAACCGGATTACCTGTATAATCCAGAGTCCGGTGGGCAAGTCTAAAAAGCGGTCCTTTTTCGGCTATCTTCAAACTCTCAGCAAACGGTGCTGAGAGTCAGTAAGACAAGGACTGTATTCGGTTTATAAGGATTAAAGAGTTTTCTAAAACTGTTTTAGAAACGTACCTCATTGCGCCCATCACCCGGCATAGACTTTCTGGCCTGCCCCCTGCATTTCTCTGTCTCTATTGGCTTTGGGGAGGTTTCGGTATTTTCAGCAACAGTTTCTGAAAATGTTTTAGAACACCTTCTCACGATTTGCAGTTCCGGAACCCGTTGCCGTGAATAAGGCGTTATGGTAAGTGAAATAAGTGAATGATGTCCCGACTGTCCCCTCCGTCTGAAACTGAGACATACTTTACTGTTTCTTTACGAGGCCATGAGAGCAATGTCTTCAAGCGTTACTTTTTTGAAGACATCCTTGCTGCCGAATCTCTTTACTGCATCAAGTATCTCTATACCAGCAATCTTCCCGTCAGGATCATAATCAACGACGATTCCTTCGGCAACATGCTTTGTTGTGACTGTAGTTTCAATAAAGCGAATATATAGTGCATCCACTTTCGAATCGTAAGAAATTCTAATGACTTTCCCTCCTGTGAGCAATGATAAGTATATACCGTAATCACAACAATTTTATTCTCTTCTTCAACAAAGACAGGCTTCACCTGTTTTATCTGGTAATATTTCTTATTCTACATTGCTTCATATATATATTCCCTTTTGCATTCCAGGCGTCCCGATTCAGCAGGCTGCCATTCAGACGAAGTAATTGTTTCAACAACCTCTTCCTTTGTTGCCCCTCTTGGAACAAGCTGTTCTGCGGCATGGGCCGAAAGTCTTATTGGCTTCATATGTTACTCCCTTGTTCTATCGGTGTATTAAATTTCATGGTGTTCCATTGCCCTCAATAATGCGTATCTCCGGGGATGTCCTGCATCTTTGCCATTTTGATGCTGACGGGATGGGTCGGGTCGGAAAGTTCAAGATAGACTTTTTCGATGGCGGTAAGCTTCTGCTTGCCGTTCCAGTCGCTTGCCTGCGCCGAACCTTCGGCAGGCAGGCCTTTGAGTTCGGGGAGGTCGTTAAGGTGTTTGAGCACTTCGCATTCGGCGGTTTTGATCTCGTCGGGGAAGTATCTTCAGTGTTGACTTTCCGGATATTTCAGAAATCGTTGACACTGTGTCAACGATTTTCTCTGACACGTCCTCAAGTCTTCAATTGTAACGAGCAAAACGTGCATAGCCCGGTATCTGTTTGCTGGTGGAAAACAAAAACAGTGTTCCGGCTGCATCCGGTAATAAAGTCCGGAACCCCAATCAAATCTAAAGTTGATTATTCAAGAAAAATAGTTTAAATATGAATTAATTATGGAAAAGATTGATGTAGTCATCGTCGGGGGAGGGCTTTCAGGGCTTTCATGTGCGTATATGCTTGCAGAACAGGATATGCAGGTAATTGTCGTCGAGAGGGGAGATTTCCCCGGCAGCAAAAACGTAACTGGCGGGCGGCTATACATCGAACCCATACGGGAACTTGCCGGAACCATGCTTGACGGCGCCCCATTTGAAAGAACGGTCGTAAGGGAAAGGTGGAGCCTGCTGGGAGAAGGAAACTCCGTCGGAATAGACTTTACCGGGGAAAAATTCAGACATGCAGCACATAGCCATACGATACTCAGGGCACATTTTGACAGATGGCTGGCGGACAGACTGATGGAGAAAGGTGTTTTTGTCATACCCAAATACAGGGTGGATTCTCTGTTGTGGGAGGGCGGAAACGTGGCAGGCATAAAGGCAGGTGAAGAGGAAATATACGCAAACGTAACAGTTGCAGCAGACGGCGCCCTTTCCTTTATGGCTGAACAGGCCGGACTTAAGCCGAAAATGAAGCCGAAGGCCTATGCTGTCGGCATTAAAGAAGTTATTGAGCTTTCTGAAGAGAAGATAAACGACAGATTTAATGTGGATAGGGGCGAGGGTGTTGCGCAACTTTTTGTGGGGGATGTGACAAAAGGTATGTTTGGCGGCGGGTTCCTGTACACCAACAGAGAAACGATCTCTCTCGGCATAGTGGTTGGAATAAGGGCGCTTATGGAAAAGTCCCCGACCATAGAAGCACATACGTTAATAGACGCCTTTAAAGAAAGATATGAGGTTAAACGTCTTATTGAAGGGGGGACGCTTGCAGAATACGCTGCCCATATAATCCCGGAATCAGGCTATAACGGCATATCGAAACTTTACGGGAACGGCATACTGGTAACCGGTGATGCAGCGGGCTTCGCCTTGAATATGGGCGTAACGGTAAGGGGTATGGAGTTTGCCATAGCTTCAGGTGTGATTGCAGCAGAGGCTATTATAAGAGCAAAAGCATCTAATGACTATTCGGCACAGACACTTTCCTATTATGAAAACAGGCTGAAAGAAAGTTTTGTATTGAAAGACCTGTATAATTGCAGAGAGATGCCTGAATTTCTTGATAACAGTGATTTTTTCTCATATTATCCGAACCTTTTCCCTGCCCTTGTTGAAAAAATAATGTGGTTCGGCAGGGAGCCCAAGGAAAGGTTGAGCAAGACTATATGGGAAGGACTGAAAAATTCAGGAGCACTGAGCATGAAAAGGTTAAAAACACTCTACGGAATGAAAAAAATATAGGTGAGTCACATGAAAGTTGATGAAAAACTTGCCCTTGATGCATTCAAAACAGATAAAGACAGCCATATTCAAATACGCCACGATATATGCAGGACTAAATGTAAATCAAAGTACTGCCTGTATGTCTGTCCTGGTCATCTTTACACATACAACGAAGATATGGACGAAATAACGGTAGAATACGCAGGATGCCTCGAATGCGGGACATGCAGAGTAGCGTGTATTGAAGGCGCAATTGACTGGACATATCCAAGGGGGGAGTTCGGGATTCAGTACAGGTTCGGTTAACATGTCAAAAATACCGGAATTCCCCGATTTCAAACCTATTGAGTTACAAGACCGTGACATATTCCGTGAGATATTAAAACAGTATCAACCCGGTATTTCCGAGTGGACATTTACCAATCTTTTCATATGGCGGGCCCTTTATGGTTTTCAGTGGTCATTATATAAAGACTGGTTAATGGTAATCTGCCGGGATGCTAAGGATGGCGTCTATGCTATGGAGCCCATCGGACCGTCATCGAGACGTGAAGCTGCCGTTGTCCTCCTTGAATGGCTTTCACAGGAAAAGAACGGTACAGATCCCCGTATCGAGCGGGCGGATAAATTCCTTGCCTCAGAGCTTGACGGCTTGAAACACCTTGCAGTTGAGCCTGTCAGGGAGCATTTTGATTATGTCTACCTGCGAGATGATCTTGTAACCCTTGCCGGGAACAGATACCGTTCAAAAAGAAACCATATTAACCAGTTATTTCGTTCATACAAATTTGAATATGAGACTCTGGATCAACATCATATAGATGAATGCTTGAAGCTTCAGGAAAAGTGGTGCCTGTTAAAGCGTTGCGAGGAAGACCTGAGCCTTTCCAGCGAATGGGAGGCTGTCCGTGAAGTGTTGCACCATTACAGCGTCCTTGAACTGAAGGGCGGGGTGGTTACAGTTGAAAACAAAGTTATGGCCTTCACAATAGGCGAATTACTCAATGACGAGACGGCGGTCGTGCATATCGAAAAGGCCGATCCGGATATGCCGGGATTGTATCAGATTGTAAATCAGCAGTTCTGTGAAAAGGTATGGGAGAATGTGCTCTATATCAATCGTGAGCAGGATCTGGGTCTACCGGGCCTGCGTGAGGCCAAGCTTTCCTATTACCCCCACCATTTTGTCGAGAAATACAGGGTTATCCTCAAGGCATGAAAAATATCTGATATAGGCGATACAAAGGGTTTATTTCATCTTCGCCTGCCAGGTTCCTACAGGCTCTGACCCAGCAGGCACCATTATCCCTTACAGTTAATGATCGGAGGATTTTTTATTGCTTAACGGTCTCGCCTAATTTTTTCTGTAACCAGGATTCATATTTAGCTGCCGCAACAAGATACTCATCCACTGTATAAGGGGGTACATTAAGTTTTTTCAATATGTCAGGGTTTATTGATCCTTTTAAGGCAAGCTCTTTCCCTGCCTCTTTAATAAGGGATACGTGTCCATCTAATCTTTCCGGTTCCATCTGAATGGCAATAGAGCCGGATACACATATCTCGGCAATGGCCTCGGAGCCAAAATTCATCGCCTGCCCGCGATATGTGGCAATAAGTGGTTCAAATGTCTCCATCTCTGGAAAACCTGCCGTTGATATGAGTATGAATTTTGCCGGCAAGCGCCATGAATAGGAGTGCCTTACTCTGCCAAAACGGTCTTTAGTTAAAAAACCCTGCAAACAGCAAATAGAGCGGTCCATAACTCTCTTTAACTGTGCGGACATGTTATCCGTGTACACAGGGGTCGCAAGCACCATGATGTCCGATCTCTTCATTTCTTTGTATATTTCTTCCATATCGTCTTTAATTGCACATTCCCCTAATATTTTATGCATACAGGAAAGACAGGCCGAACATGGAGATATATTTAAGCCGGCAACATTAAATTCTGTCACTTCTGCGTTGCCGTCAATCAACCCCTCGACGAAACCCTTGAGCAGTCTTCCTGTTACCCCTTTCTGTCCCCTTGCACTGCCGTTCAAAATCAAAACCTTCATAGCACCCTCCTTTATCCAGGTATAATTTGCAATCTACGATGTCTTGTCAAAACAAAGTGATCGTGAACGGAATTACAGGATAACGAATTTCTTTATGTATTCGGTAATCTCTTCCGGGTCATCCATAATCTTGAATATGTTCAGGTCTTCTTTGGAAACCTTGCCCTGAGACAGAAGGGTTTCGTTAATCCATTCCATGAGTCCACTCCAGTATGTGGAATCTACAAGAATAACAGGGAAAGGTCTTACTTTTTTTGTCTGGATAAGAGTGATAGCTTCAAAACACTCATCCAGCGTTCCGAATCCGCCGGGCATAATAATGAAAGCCATGGCATATTTTATAAACATAACCTTCCGTATAAAAAAATACCGGTAACTTAACTTGAGTGTTGAATATGGATTCGGTTTCTGCTCAAAGGGAAGTTCAATATTTATCCCCACCGATTTTACTCCAGCTTCTTTTGCGCCTCTGTTCGCAGCTTCCATTACGCCGCCGCCCCCGCCGGTAATGATATTAAAACCGTTTTTACCAAGCATCTTTGACAGCTTAAATGCCTTTTCATAAAGGGCTTCGCCTTTTTGACACCGCGCACTGCCGAATATACTGATAGCAGGATTTATATCGGAAAGGTTTTCAAATCCTTCAACAAATTCAGACATAATATGGAACAGCCTCCATGTATCTTTTAATGTGAATTCATCGATTACATACTGTTTTTCCATGGACGCTCCTTTTTGCCTTGAGATTTAAAATATTCGCATATATTATTTAGATATTGGCAAAATATGTCAAATTAAAACTTAGAATTATGAAAATATAAAAATTAAAGAGTCAAAGACTGTAAGCTGTGAACAAGGCTTTATTATGGGAGATATACTTATAGGTACAAGCGGTTTTTCCTTTGATGACTGGGTAGGCGAGGTATATCCTGCACATATAAAAAAGCATGAAATGCTGCCCTATTATGAAAAGACATTCGGATTCAGGGCACTTGAAGTAAACTATACATACTACTCGATGCCTTCAAGGAAAACTATGGAGTCTTTTTCGATGAGAACATCAAGGGATTTTTCATTTGTGGTAAAAGCCCACAAGGGCATGACCCATGAGAGGGCCGGCAATCTCAAAGAACAATGCAGACTCTTTAAGGACGGGATAAACCCTCTGGGCGACAGCCTTAAGGCGCTTCTTTTTCAGTTTCCCTATACATTTTTGCCTGACAGCAAAAATATAGATTATCTAAAGACACTGCGGCAGGAGTTTGAAGATTTTGTATCAGTAGTAGAATTCAGGAACGCAAAATGGTCTGATGATGGATATATTGATATTCTCAGAGATCTGTCTTTCGGTTATTGCATCGTTGATGAACCGAAACTGAAGGGCTTGTTGCCTTTTCACCCTGCCCTGACGTCAGATACAGGGTATTTCCGGTTCCATGGAAGGAACAAGGCATGGTTTAATGAACCGGTAAATGTGAGATATGATTATCTTTACTCGGAGAAGGAGCTTGAAAAATTCGTTGAACCGATAAGGGATATTGCAAATAAGGCAGGGAATACCTTTGTATTCTTCAACAACTGTCATCTGGGTAAGGCAGTGAAAAATGCACAGATGCTGAAGGAAATGCTCGGCAATAAATAAAGGCAAATGGCAAATGGCAAATGGCTAAAGGGGTACGACATATGCGTATAGGTATTGATATTGGCGGCACAAAAATTATAGCCGGTCTGGTTGATAAATCAGGCCTGGTGACCTTCAAAAAGAAAATCCCTACTGAAAAGGAAAAGGGTTACACAGGGGTAAGGGACAACATTGCCGGATTAATAAGGACAATTGTTAAGGAAGGCAATATTAAAACAGAAGAGATAGAAAGGGTCGGCATAGCCTGTGCCGGGCAAATTGATAAAACAACTAAAAATATACTGTTTTCGCCGAATCTTGATTGGCATAATGTGCCCTTAAGGGGCGACATTGAAAAAATGTGCGGCATAGACACTTTTATTGAGAATGATGTAAATGCAGCAGTATACGGTGAATGGAAATTCGGATTGAAAGAAGTTCCCGATGATGTAATCGGGGTGTCTTTTGGCACCGGAATCGGGGGCGGTCTTATTATAAACAGGAGGCTGTACAGGGGGTTTTCATATGTCGGAGGCGAGGTGGGGCATATTACGTTAAATCCTCACGGGTATAAATGCGGCTGCGGCAACACAGGCTGTTTTGAGGCATACTGCGGGGGCTCACATATAATAGAAAGAGTAAGGACTGAAATTGAGGAGGGATATCGAGGGAAAATATGGGACATAATAGAAGGCAACATCGGTTCACTCCATACAGGCCATATCGAAGAAGCATATCTGCTGGGAGATATGCTGTGCATAAGAATATGGGGAGAAGTTATTGAATACGCGGGTGTTGCCCTGGCAAGCCTGGTAAATCTATTAAACCCTGAGGTTGTAATACTTGGCGGCGGGGTTATATACGGGTCAAGATATTTTATAGAGGATGTAAAAGCTGTCATGGAGAAAAGGGCAATGAAAGCATCCCTTGCCGGTTTAAAGATAGAGAAGGCGCAGCTCGGCGAAGATGCCGGTATTGTGGGCGCAGTCTTTGTTGAGTAAACTACGGGGGATTTCCCGCTGAACTTTAAGGAGGTAAAAATCATGGCTGAAGAAATGAGGATCGGCTATCGGGTAATCGGTACGATAAAAGAAGCAAAGGGGAATGCAGCACAGGACATAGGGTAGGAGATAAAATAGAACTGAGCGGGAGCAATTCCGGCAATATGTGCTGTTTTTTCTATCATCAACTCTTTCCCTATGTTATTATGCTACAGTTTGGCGGCGGTTTCCCTGTCGAGTGGAGAGACCCTGACGTTATTGAGCTTCAGTGTATTGATATGAAGAACACTGTCAAGATAGAGTTAAGACGTATAAAAGAATAATGTAACTTCTTTGCATTTAACAAGGGAGGCATAAATGAATAAAGAGATTTTCAGGGAGTATGACATCCGGGGTACGGTGGAACATGACCTGACCGATGATGTTGTGAAGAATATCGGCAGGGCTCTGGCGACCTATATGTCTGATCAAGGCAAAACAAATGCGTCTGTGGCAAGGGACGGAAGGCTCAGTTCGGAACATTTTAAAAATCTGATTGTTGAAGGCATGGTTGAGAGCGGCCTCAGTGTCGTTGATCTCGGACAAGTGCCCACCCCTTTATTTTACTTATCCCTTTTCAATCTCGGGATGGAGGGCGGTATTATGGTAACGGGAAGCCACAACCCGCCTGAGTTCAACGGTTTCAAGGTAGCTTTCGGAAAAACTACACTTTTCGGAGATGAGATACAGGATTTGAGAAAAATAATAGAGGGCGAGAGATTTGTAAAGGGAACAGGCTCCTTCAGAGAATATAAAAATATCGTTGAGGATTATTATACGTTCTTGCGTGGGAACATTAAACTGAATAAGAAATTTAAGGTTGTAATAGATGCCGGAAACGGTGTTGGAGGCGTGGTTGCTCTCCCTATTATGAAGGAAATGGGGCAGGAAATAATAGACCTTTATTGTGATGTGGACGGGCGTTTCCCGAACCATTTTGCAGATCCGACAGTTGAAAAAAATCTTGTTGCCCTGAGAAAAACAGTCATTGAAACAAAGGCCGATGTAGGAATAGGTTATGACGGCGATGCTGACAGGATCGGCGTAATTGATAATGAGGGAAACATTATCTGGGGCGACTATCTCATGATAATCTTTGCGAGGGATATCTTTAAAGATAAAAAAGGCGCCTATTTTGTGTCTGAGGTAAAATGCTCGCAAAATCTCTATGAAGATATTGAAAAGCACGGCGGCATTCCTATTATGTGGAAAGCAGGTCATTCACTGATAAAGCAGAAGATGAAGGAAGTCAACGCCGTACTCGGCGGCGAGATGAGCGGTCATATGTTTTTCGCAGACAGATTTTTCGGATATGATGATGCCATATACGCATCTTTGCGGCTCCTTGAGATCATGGAAAGAGATGGCAGGCCTGTCTCCGAGTTTCTTAAAGACATCCCGAAGCTGTACTCAACTCCTGAGATACGGGTAAGTTGTCCTGACGAAATAAAGTTCGATGTAGTTAAAAAACTTACCGAATATTATCGAAGCAAGTTTAACATTATCGATATAGATGGTGTAAGAATAGTCCTTGATGACGGTTGGGGGCTTGTAAGGGCTTCGAACACAGGGCCTATCCTTGTTCTGCGGTTTGAAGCGCAGACTGAAGAAGCGCTGGAGAGAATCCAGAAAATGGTCAATGTAGACCTTGACCGGATAATAAAGGAGAGATAAAATTCAATCAAGAATCATTAATTAAGAATTTCAATTATCCCTTCTCTGTTCTTAATGCCCCATTCTTCATTGATTAAAATTATATTATGAAAACCATACCCGGCAATATTATGAAACCTGCCCGTTACACAGGCATTGAACCAAACAGGATCATGAAAAATCCTGAGGAAGTCTCTGTACGTTTTGCCCTTTGTTACCCGGATATATACGAAATTGGGATGTCCTATTACGGATATTTTCTTCTATACGAGCTTGCGAATACCATAGAAAGCGTATGGTGTGAAAGGTGCTTCGCGCCCTGGTATGACATGGATGATTATATGAAGTCTAAGGACATGCCGTTATGCACTATAGAGTCCGGAACACCGTTGAGTCTGATGGATCTGGTCGGTTTCTCCCTTTCCTACGAGTTGAATATAACAAATGTGCTCAACATGCTTAAACTCGGCAAAATACCATTAAGATCTGAAGACAGGGAGAAAGGCCCTATTATCATTGGCGGCGGCCCTCTTATGCTGAACCCGAGACCCTTTGAAAAGTTCTTTGATCTGATTGTTATTGGCGAAGCAGAGGAAACACTGGTTGAAATGCTGAATGTTTTTAAAAGTTTAAAGGGAGGTAACAGGGCAAACACTATCAGGGAACTGGCAAAGCTCGAAGGCGTCTATTCCCCTTTATATCCGAAAGAATCCGTGAAAAGGTCATATATCAAAGACCTTGACACCTCATATCACGCGTTAAAACCCCCTATACCCGTGTCCGGAAGCATCCATAACAGGCTGAATGTCGAGATATCGAGAGGCTGTGGAAACGGTTGCCGCTTCTGTATGGCAGGATTCGGATACAGGCCATACAGGGAAAGATCCTTTGAGAGGATTAAGGAGATCATAGATATCTCCATAAAAAACACGGGATATGAAGAAATATCCCTGCTTTCATTGAGCTCCGGCGACTACAGCTCCCTGTTTCAAACCATCTCCTATATAAAAGAGCGTCACAAAGGGATATCTGTTTCGTTGCCTTCCTTGAAAATAGGCAGCATAAGCGAAGACGAAATCGGAGCAATAGCCGGTATCGCAAGGACCGGGTTTACCTTTGCCCTTGAATCCGCGTCTCCCGGCATAAGATGTATGATTAATAAAAACATCGATGTTGACGTGCTTTTCAATCAATTACCCCTTCTTAAAAGATGCGGATGGAGAAAACTGAAGATGTACCTCATGATAGGCTTCCCCTGGGAAAAGGAAGAAGACATATCGATAATCAAAGAAATTGTCCGGAGATTTGAACAGGCTGGCATGGATATAAATCTGGCAATTTCTCCCTTTATCCCAAAGCCGCAGACGCCTTTCCAGTGGCTGCCCATGGAAGATGGTGATGTCCTGAGAGAGAAGATGTCCATGATAAGAATGCTGCTGCGGAAAAAGGGTAAAGCAGTAAAATACAGGGATGTTGCAACAAGCATGCTTGAGGGCATCATCTCAAGAGGCGATGCATCACTGTCGCCGCTTTTTGAATACCTTGCAAGCAAAGGCGTAAGACTTGAAGCATGGAGAGAATTTTTTAAACCCGGGATTTACCATGAATGGTTCAATGAGAATGGAATAGACATGGAGAGGTACCTCGGGAAAAGGGGATTTGACGAACCGCTGCCCTGGGCATTTGTTGATACAGGAGTCGATAAGTCTTTCCTCATTGAGGAAACAAAAAATGCTGAGCTTGGCAAACTCACTACGGACTGTTATTCAGGCTGCGCAGAATGCGGGATAGGATGTGAAACAGGGGTTAGGGGCCAGGGACCAGGAGCAAGAGAGCAGAGGCTGGAGGTCGGAATGGAAGAATTGCCCATTGCCCATTGCCCATTGCCCATTAAAACACCCATTCAAACCGGGAAATACGAAATACAAAATACGAGATACGGGATTGCAAAGAAATATACCATTCGCTATGGAAAATACGGTAATGCAAGGTATATCGGTCATATTGACGCCATGGATATCCTGCTCCGGGCACTTCGGGTTTCCGGGGTTTGGATAAAAATGCACGGAAAATACCATCCAATGCCGAATATTGCCCTATCCGATGCACTGCCTGTCGGGATTGAGAGCTTCTGTGAATTGATGGAGATAGAAACAGAGGTCGACACTTTTTCGGATAACAAGGTGTTGATAGAAATGAACAGGATATTGCCCACGGGTATGAAGATTTTTGAAATTGTTGAGAGTAACCTGAAAGATATGGTAAAAGAATATACATACATTTTAATCTCCGGTGAAAATCAAGAGCTGGAAGAATTAAAAAAATGGAGAACCAACATCAAAAACGGTTTTTATATTTGGAAGGGCAAGGGGATTAAAACGCTGTGGCAAAAAGGAGTATTCAACAGGATAATAAAAGTAGAGGATAGGAAGATACATGGGACCTGAACTGATCATCAATGTAACCTTCAATGAAATTCGTATGGCCTTTCTGGAAAACAGCATACCTGTGGAGTTTTTTATTGAAAGGAAAAACGATAAAAATATGGTGGGAAATATTTTCAAAGGCAAAGTAGCGAGGATTGTACCTGGAATGGACGCTGCCTTTGTTGATATAGGGCTTGAAAAATCAGCTTTTTTATATGTCGGCGATATAATGCTGGACAAAGCTATGTACGAAGAATATGAAGATGCAGACCTTGTATTCCCCGTTGAGATGAATGAGAGAATAGAAGGCGTATTGGAAGAGGGACAGGAATTGATCGTACAGGTTTCGAGAGAACCTATAGGCCAAAAAGGAACTAAAGTCACTTCAAAAATAACGCTGCCCGGAAGACTGCTTGTTCTCATGCCGTCAACTCAGCATTTCGGCGTATCAAGACGGATAGACCAGGAAGAAGAAAGAAAAAGGCTGGCTGATATGCTCAAGGAGATATGCCCGAAAGGGTTCGGCCTCATTGCAAGGACCGCTTCCGAAAATAAAACAACAGAAGAACTGTCAGGTGACCTTAATTTTTTAATGAGGATATGGGAGAACATCCATGAAAGGGCAAAAACCACAAGGGCGCCTTCCATATTACATCAGGACCTGGGATTGATTTTACGGGTTATCAGAGATCTCCATTCACATAACCTGAAAAAGATAGTCATTGATGATGAACTGCTTTTTAAAAAGATTGAGGAGTTCTTAAAGGAATACCTTCCGGAAGAAAAATGTGAAGCAATTTACTTTGATGAAAAAGACCCGATATTTGAAGCATACGGGATTGAAATTGATGTTGCCAAACTTGCACAGAAGAAAATATGGTTAAAATCCGGGGGGTATATCGTAATAGATTATACCGAGGCTTTGACGGTTATTGATGTCAATACCGGCAGGTATCTCGGGAAAAAAGGTCTTGAGGACACAATCTTGCGAACAAACCTTGAGGCCGTGAAAGAGATTGCATACCAGATAAGATTAAGGAACATCGGTGGAATCATTGTTGTAGATTTTATAGATATGGAGAGGAAAGAATCGAGAGATATGGTCTTTCAAGCGCTCATGGAAGCTCTAAAAAGGGACAGGATAAAAACTTTCGTATATCCCATCAGCGAAATCGGCCTCGTCCAGATTACGCGGAAAAGGACAAGGCACAATATAGTCAACATGCTTACGGAGACTTGCCCGAACTGCGACGGCTCAGGGTATATAAAATCAAGATACACAGTTTGCTATGAAGTGTTAAGAGAGATCAGAAGCTTCTGCAGGAACGAAGAGGTCGATAGTTTGAACGTCTATCTATCTCCCGAAGCAGCAAGCTTTATTTATGAGGAAGAGAAAAGCTCAATAGAGTACATAGAAAATACCCTTAAAACAAAGGTTAATCTCATAGCCAATCCTGATTTCAGCATTGACAGGTTCCAGGTAGTAAAAGCATAATAAAACAGTGAATAGTGAAAAGTGAATAGTGAAAAGATAAAGCAGTATATGCAAGATTCGGAATCCGGAGATAAAAGTGATTTTAATATCCGTAATAAAACCGACATACAACATATCTGTTTGTCCCCTGCAAAGGTCAATCTTTTTTTAAAAGTCCTTTCAAAAAGGGATGATGGTTATCACAATATTGTAAGCATCGTATCACCTGTTTCTCTCTATGATGTGATATATTTTGAAAATCGGGACGATGGAAGTGTAATCGTAAAGGATAACAAAAATTGTCTTCCCGAAGGACAGGCAAATACAATATATAAAGCAGTTATGCTGTTGAAAGAAAGATATGGAGTCAACAAAGGGCTAAAGATATATGTGGAAAAACATATACCGATAGGCAGCGGCCTCGGCGGTCCAAGCAGTAATGCCGCTGCCGTTTTAAGGGAACTCCCGAAATTATGGGGGCTAACCATAGATCATACAGATCTTGTGGAGATGGGAAAGGAAATAGGCGCTGATGTTCCTTTATTTCTTAACGACGGACCATGCATAATAAGGGGGATAGGCGAGAAGGTATCGCCTATCGAATTGCCCCGTTTATGGTATCTTATCGTCTATCCTGATGTGGCGTTAAAGACCCCTGATGTATACGGAGGCATAAAAATCGTATTGACAAAAGGCAAAAATGATATTAAATTGAGGAAAAATTTTGAATCTGTTCAAGAAGTTGCAGGCATCCTGGAAAACGATCTTGAGAAGGTCGCTATATTAATGTGTCCAAAAATTAAGACATTAAAAGAGAGGTTGATCGAAGCAGGCGCTTTTGGTGCGCTGATGAGTGGCAGTGGCTCTTCCGTTTTCGGTATATTCGAAAATGAGGAGCAAGCAAAAAAAACATTGATATCTTTCGGTGATATGAAAAGTGCATTTATTGCACATAGCATACATAAGGGGGAGTTATATGGACATAACAGATATCAAGATTTTTCCGGTAGCAGAGAAGAGGGTTAAGGCATACGCATCAATTGTATTTGACGATTGTTTCATTGTGAGAGATTTAAAGGTGATACACGGAGACAGCAAGCTTTTTGTTGCAATGCCGAGCAAGAAAATGAAAGATGGTTCTTATAGAGACACAGTCCATCCTTTAAACAATGCTACCAGGCAGAAAATTGAATTGAGTGTGATTGAAGCATACGAAAAAGAGGCCCATAAAAAACAACATGAATAAATCATAAAAACTATTGGGGTGTCGTCAAGCGGTAAGACACAGGCCTTTGGAGCCTGGATTCGGAGGTTCGAATCCTCCCGCCCCAGAATTTTGAAGGAGCGTTAAGTGGATAAATTAAGGGTATTTACAGGAAATGCTAACGTTGAGCTTGCAGATAAGATATGTAAGTACCTGGACATTCAACCGGGTAAAGCAAAAGTAGGCAGGTTCAGCGACGGTGAAATTCAGGTAGAAATTGTGGAAAATGTAAGAGGGATGGATACCTTCCTCGTTCAGCCCACCTGTCCTCCCGTAAGCGATAATCTTATGGAACTCCTGATCATGCTTGATGCAGTTAAGAGGGCTTCAGCAAAAAGGATAACTGTAGTAATACCATACTACGGTTATGCAAGACAGGACAGGAAGGTGGTGCCAAGAACATCCATATCGGCAAGGCTTGTCGCCAACCTGATTACTTTGGCAGGCGCTTCAAGGATACTCGCCATGGATTTGCATGCCGGACAGATTCAAGGTTTTTTTGACATCCCTGTTGATCACCTTTATGCTTTACCTGCACAGTTTGAATATTTGAAAAAGATTGAAGGGGAAATCATTATCGTGTCGCCTGATGCAGGCGGGGTAGAACGTGTAAGGGAGCTTGCAAAGCGTATAAATGCATCAATTGCCATTATAGATAAGAGAAGAGAACAAGCGAATGTCTCAAGGGTTATGAACATTGTCGGTAATGTAAGAGATAAAACAGCAATACTTCTGGATGATATGATTGATACCGGCGGCAGCATTGTTCAAGCAGCCGAAGCACTTATTGAAAACGGCGCAAAGACTGTTTATGCTTGCTGTACTCATGCGGTACTTTCAGGGAATGCAGTTGAAAGAATAAATAACTCGCCAATAAAAGAACTCATTGCGACAAACACAATCCCCCTGTCGGAAGAGGCAAAAAAAGTTGAGAAAATCAAGGTGCTTGATGTCTCTTCAATACTTGGTGAAGCAATCAAGAGGATACATAGAGACGAATCTGTAAGCTCTTTGTTTATATAGAAGCAGTTGACCCCACATCGGCTTCAGCCGTCGGCGGGTCAACTTTTAATTCTTCATTTTGTAATAAAACGCTGGAGGTTTGAATGGAAGAGATATTAATTAATGCAGATACCAGAAAGGGTAAGGGTAAGTCCCTTGCAAAGAAGATAAGAAAAGAAGGAGGCATCCCTGCAATTTTATACGGCAAGGATATTGAATCCTTACCTATTACAATCTCGTTAAGAGAGTGGGAAAAGCTCCGCAAGCAATTGAAAAGGAATACAATCCTTACGATGAAGCTGCCTGAGAGCACCGGTACTTTAGACAGACCTGTCATGGTGAAGAAAGTGCAAAGGACCGTAATCGGCGATACCATTTGTCATATTGATTTTTTGCAGGTTTCCATGAAAAGAAAGATCGAGGTGGAGATACCCATATACTTGACCGGTATAGCAATAGGTTTGAAAGATAATGGAATTGTTGAGCAGCATTTAAGGACAGTTATGGCCGAGTGTCTTCCATCTCAGATACCGGAAAGGGTGGATGTTGACATAACAAACCTCGGCATAGGGGATTCCGTTCATTTACACGAGATAGTTGTACCGGGGGTAAAGTTCCTTGAAAACCCTGATGTTGCAATAGTAACGATTATCCATACCGCAGGCGAGGAAAAGGCTCTGACCGAGGAAACTGTGGTAGCCGAAGAAAAGAAGTAGGGGCAAGGGTTTTTTGTTTTTATTGTGCGGTCTTGGAAACAAAGGCTCTGAATATCAATATACAAGGCATAATATCGGCTATCTTGTAATAGACCGGTTTTCGGAAAAATTCCACATCCCGGTAAAAAAGAAAGTCTGTGGTTGCAGGATAGGCATGCATGAAAATGTGGTCATCGCAAAACCGGACACTTTTATGAATATCTCAGGCGCACCTGTTTCATCTCTTGCAGGGAAAATGGGTATAACGCCTGAGGATCTCATCCTCATTCACGACGACCTTGATATGGAATTCGGTAAAATCAGGATAAAACTGAACGGGGGAGACGGTGGACACAGAGGCGTCAGATCCGTTGCCGATGCCCTGCAATCAAAACTTTTTTACAGGGTAAAAATCGGGATCGGCAGAAATCCGCTTATGGAGCCGGAAGACTATGTGCTTTCCGTTTTCAGGAAAGAAGAAAGGGAAATACTGATAGAATCTTTAGATAGAGCGGCAGATGCAATACATACGTTTATCTTTGAAAGTAAAGAAAAGGCGATGAGTATGTATAACAAGAAAGATACATTGTAATATCATGTTGCCTACATTTGCCCATCTTTGATTTGTAATTGGAATAATGATCATCTATCCAACACTTCCCTGACCTTCAGCAATAGCTCATCAGGTGATAACGGCTTTGAAATGAAGTCAACTGCTTCATCATGAATACCTTTTTCGAGGACAACATCACCGGTATACCCGCTGGTAAAAAGAACTTTGATATGTGATTTAATCTTCCTTATCTCCTCATATACCTCTTTCCCATTCTTCCTGGGCATAACTACATCGAGGATGAGGAGGACTACCGAATCTTTATGTTCCATAAAAGTCTTTATGGCATCCTCCCCGTCTATAGATTCAATAACTGTATATCCTTTGCTATGTAATATTTTTCTTATGAGCACCCTTATGTCAAGATTATCTTCTGCAATAAGGATTGTCTCTGTCCCGCCTTTTACATCCAAGGGAGCACGTTCTATTTCTTCAGCTCCATTCTTTATTCTTGGAAGGTATATCTGGAAGGTTGTTCCTTTATTTAGTTCACTGTATGCATTTATATACCCGTTGTGCTGTTTGACGATGCCATAAACCATAGAGAGGCCAAGACCCGTTCCCTTCCCCACTTCTTTGGTGGTAAAGAAGGGCTCAAAGATCTTTTCTCTCGTCTTTTCATCCATCCCGCAACCCGTATCGGTTACAGAGATCAAGGCATATTTACCAGGTTCAGCAAACCGGTAAATTTTTACAAATTCATTATCCAATTCAACTCCGCTTGCCTCTATAACAAGTCTCCCACCTTTTGGCATGGCATCACGTGCATTTGCAGCAAGGTTCATTAATACCTGGTCTATTTGTGTTACGTCTGCCATAATGGTAAGATCTGGATCGGCAAGGACAACATGGAATTCTATGTCTTCTGTAACGAGTCTTCTCAGAAGTTTCTCCATCCCTTTTAAAATATTATTAAGTGTATGGGGTTTAAGTGCAATTACCTGTTTCCTGCTGAAGGCAAGAAGACTCTGAGTAAGGTTGGCTGCCTTTTGTGAAGATACGAGGATCTGCTCTACATATAGTTTCTCCGGGTTATCATCTCCCATTTTCATCTTCAAGAGACTTCCGTAGCCAATTATTGTTGTGAGGATGTTATTGAAATCATGGGCTATGCCGCCTGCAAGGGTACCTATGGCTTCCATCTTCTGGCCTTGGCGGAGCTGATTTTCAAGGTGTTTACGTTCAGTGATATTTTCGGCTGTTGTTTCGTAATAAAGTGTTGTACCCATGTTATCAAGGATTGCCCTGGCATTCATGGAGGACCACAGTTTGCTTCCATCTTTGCGGAGATGCTCTGCTTCAAAGCCTTGAACAAATCCATGGGCGTCCAAAATTTCTTTAAATAGTTCACGGTCCTCCGGGTTAACATATATTTGATGTGATATGTCGGTAACCAAGGCTTTCATTTCCTCAGGCGATGCATAACCGTACATCCTGGCGCCGGTAGGATTGATACTTAAATAATGCCCATCCGGAGAAGTCTGAAAAATCCCCATAACAGCATTCTCAAAGATATTGCGGTATCTCTCTTCACTCTTTCTCAGAGCTTCCTCTGTCTTTCGTCTCCGTTCAACTTCCTGAACCAGAATCCGGGTTCTTAACAATATGTAGAATAAAAACCCCATACCAATCATTAAAAAGACAGCGATCAGCATAAACTTGTTCCTTAAACCCTGTAGAGCGCCCAAAAATTCATCTTCAGGCGTAGCAACTACAATGGACCAGAAGTTATTTCCCAAGCGGATGGGCATGAACACAGCCTGTTTTGTTATTTTACTGACGACATCTCCCCGTATTCGATCAAACCGGTAGGTCGCTACACCCTGTTCGCCCCGTATCATTTTTTCCGCCATGGCAAGGATGTCGGGGAAATCCCGGCAATTGTCAAAAACAGAGTTGCCGACATGACCCGGAACCGGGCAGGAAAGCTCAATGCCGCTCTTGTCGATAACCCAGGCATAACCATCCTGGCCGATACGAATATCCTCAACATAACGCTTAGCTAAGAAATAGGATGGAAGGAGCAGTGATATAGAGCCATCAAAGGAACCTTTTTTGAAAACAGGGACATGAACGATTATCGTCTTGAAACCCCGCCTATTGGTAAAAACGTCGCTCACTACGATTTGCTGGGTACGTTTAACTTCCTGGAAATCCTCAATCCTGGTCACAGACTTATGGATCACTTTAGGGTCGTAAGGCTCTGAGTGGAGAATCCGTCCCTGGCTGTCGATTCGAGTGATAATGCTTATATGCTCCGAGTGTAACGAATAATACTCGCGCATCATCCTTTTCCCGGTCTCATCAAAGTCAATAATATGTCTATTTTTCGCCAGATATTGCAACATTGCAATATGGTCATTGAAGAAAATCTCAATCCCCTTGGCAGCCTGCTTAGCGTGGACCATTTGCCTGGCATTGAGATTCTTGAGCATTTCCCGCTTGACGTTCTCATATGTCACATATAGCAGAATATTGCTGACAACTATGAAAATAACTAAAATGACAATATATTTTACGTAACTTATAATAATATTGCCTGCTGCCCTTTCCTTCACTCCTCGCATCTCCTTGCTGTTTTTAAACCCTATGTCCGAAGTAGCCGGGTACCCGCAAAAAGGGTGTTGACTGTACATCCTTACGGCAATATCCGCAGAGCGGGCGTACCGACCTGCTCATACATAATTATATCACATGTTGATAACTTTTGGGAGATGCGGTTGCAATATTTGCATACCGCAAACAACTCTTATTCAACAGAATCGGGAAAGATTATTCTGATTGCCTCAACAGGACATTCGGCAGCACAGAAGCCGCACTCTTCGCATAGCTCTTCCTGAATTCGAACTTTTTCATCTTCTAAAAAAAGGGCCAGCGGCGGACAAACTTCTACGCATGCGCCGCAACCCGTACATGAAGTTTTTTCAATAACCGGTATCATAACTATATCTCCATTCCAAGACGATAACCATCGTGTATAGCGTTGAGCAGCCTTCTCGGCTTTTTTGCATCACCGATAAAATAGACCTCTTTTTTACCTTTATCCAGAATATTGCTCCAGCCTGATGCAATATTCCTCTGCGCTATAACAATGCTGTCAAACCCTATCGTCTTGACTTCTCCCTTAACTGTAATACTCAATTCATTCTCGTTTACTGCCGTGACTTTTGAGTTCAACATGATATTCGCCTTTTTCTTTTTTAATAATTGTATGTACTGCCACAGATAAAAGGGATTCACATCACGACCAAGCTTGCCGCTGCTTTCTACAATCGTAATATTGTATTCCCCGTTTTTTAAAAGATAAATTGCCGTGCCAAGCCCCGCACCTTCGCCGCCAATAATTGCTACGCGTCTCCCAGGCATTATCCCTTTTTCCATAATGTCATTCGGGGTTAATGTTTTTATCGAAAACAATGCGGCAGGTATGTTAATATCAGCGCCTGCAGCAATTATGACTGTGTCTGCATCGCTTTCATCAAACATTCGAGAGGTAAATTCAACACCAAGCCTTATATCAACACCGTTACGCCGGCATTCGCCTTCAAGATATCTGACCGGCCTCATCAATTCTATTGCTCCTTCATCAACCTTTGATGCAAGTATTATACTCCCGCCCAAGTAATCGCCCTTCTCGTAGAGCGTAACTTTATGACCTCTTTTTGCCGCCACAGCAGCGCACTGCAATCCTGCCGGCCCTCCTCCGATAATAATGATATTCTTCCTCTTTTCTACAGAGGCAAAACCGTAGTATCCCCATTTGTCTTCATTTTCATGACCCAAGGACGGTCTTACAGAGCACATAATGGGCTGGTGAAAATAAAGGCGTGAAAAGCAGACATTGCAGGCAATACAGGGAATAATCTCATCCTCCCTGCCCTCTTCAGCCTTCCGGGTGATTTCGGGGTCGGCGATCATGGGACGGCACGCCTCCCAGAAGTCAATTTTGCCTTCAGCAATTGCCCGCTCCGGTATCTCCGGCAGAAACTGGCGGAAAGCCATCATGACCGGGACATTTACCACCTTCTTTATTGTCTCAGCCACATAGAGCCAATGCCCCATAGGCACATCCCTTGTGATTACCGATTGGGAAGACTCGTGCCAGCCTATAGTTACACTCAGGTAATCCGCCCCGGCCTCTGCTGCAAGGCGAAAGCTCTCTATGCTCTCTTCGACGGCATTCCCTCCCCGGTCATCAAGAAGCTCAAGACCACATAAACGGATGCCTACAGGCACGGCACTGCCCACTTCCGCTTTGACACCCTGTATAATTTCCATCATAAGGCGGCATCTGGCCCGTATATCACCACAGTACTCGTCCTGTCGTTTATTTGTGTAGCGTGAAATAAATGTAGAGATGAGGTAGCCCACTATACCAGACAGCTCTATTATGTCGTAGCCTGCTTTCACTGCCCTTCGTGCAGCCTTTATATGGTCATTTACCGATTCTTTTATCTCTTTTGCCGTAATTTCTCTCGGAGCTTTAAAATATGACAGTTTCTGAGGCACAATTGACGGCATGAGACAATAATCAAGGTCTACGCCCCCTTCCCTTCCGCAATGCAAAATCTGAATGCAGGATAATGCCCCGTTGTCCTTAATAACTTCGGCAATCCGTGCAAGTCCTGGTATAAAACGGTCATCGTCAATGCTCATCATACCCTTAAAGCCCTTACCCTCTCCTTTTGAGTCCGGATATGCGCCCTGGGTAGTTACAATCCCTGCTCCGCCTTTTGCCTGCGCCTCCATGTATGCCACTTCCCTATCGGAGACATAACCGTCGCCGTAATTGAAATTTGTCTCGGTTGCAGCATATTTAATACGGTTCTTTATTATAAGGGGCCCGATGCGTCCCAATGAAAAAATATGGGGGTATTTCTCCATGTGTTTTCCTTTTTATTTTATTCCGGCTTTCTGAATATTGCTTTATCATAGTGAGCATCTGGAAGTCAAGCAGCTCACAGAAACTCGTATCGTATCTTAACTGCAGTGAATAGTCGTTAGTGAATAGCGTTTCTCACACCTGAGGGGGTCTTTTCTTGCCATATAGGATCATAGGCACCTGTTGTTGTACAAAACACAAAAAAACTGTAGTTCATCAAGGAGTTTTTCAATGTCTTCTCTTATGTATGTTCCAAGGCCTTTTTCAAAAGTTGCCTTCATGGATACAAGACCTTTAACCTGTTTTTTAGCGGGCATGGGCTTCTTATTAGCAGGGTCAGGTTTGACATTTTTGTATGCGATGAACATTCTTCCCAGTATGGTATTAGTTACAGGCGTCTTCATGACAGCATCGAATATTTTTATACGATCAGGGCATTCGAGTTTTGCAGCAAAAATATACCCCTGGGAAACAGAGAGATTTCCTGCCTGAATTGCTGCCTGAATTTCAGGATGCAGTTTTAAAAGTGAAATTGTGCGATGCATCGTCTGTATTGATTTTGCAGAGATTTTAGAAATTGTTCTCACAGTGAGAACAATTTCCTCCGGGAGGGTTTCAGGCTTAAAATTATACCTTACTAACTCGCTCATCGCCCCGGCCACATCATACCCCTTATCAGGATGTTTTGCCTGGATATATAAAATTATGCCTTTCGCCTGATCCATGGGATTAAAGTCTTCACGCTGGAGATTCTCTGTAAGTTGAAGGGCTATGATCTCATCTATTTCCCTGCCTGCTTCTATAACCCGTATTGGTACGGATTCAAGTCCGAGTTGCCGGGAATGTACAGAAACTCAGGGTTTACACATGTCTTCTTCGTTGCCATATCGCCCTTTTTTTTATTAATATCGAAGCCTTACAGATACTCCGTATGACTGCTTAATGGTCAGACATGTGCATAGCAGCTTTTTGGAATATCTTTTCCATAATCATTTTGTTTTTTCTGATAAAACTGAATTTTAATATAAATTCAACCGGTTTTGGCATGTCAATAATATTTTGATTTACTATTTTTTGAGTTTTATTTGAACATTTCCCATATTTTACCAGTTCTTCCCCTGCCTTAATAAATGCTTCATAGACAAACCTAATTTTTGGGTATTTGGTTTCTTTTTCCTTATCTTTACCGTGTCCTACCAGCAAGCCTGATTTTCTTACTAAAATGCCTACTAAAGGAGCATCAAGAAATTTCGAAAAGGTTTTAAAATACGAGATAACATTTTTTGATGTTTCAGATTCAAAATTATCCTGACAGGTCAGAAGAACAAAAGGTTTGGAAATCAATTTTCTTTCTATATGATGAAAAAACAGTCCTGAATCTGACAATGCAAGTATTGATGAATCACCGGTTGACGTTACTCTATCCAGGAAGACTTTCATCAATCCGGTCATATTGAATATATATATCGGCGTCGCATAAACAAGTATATCAGCGGTTCTCATAATATCAAACAGCTTGCCGACATCGTCTTTTTCATCATAAACACATTTCAGATAACTTTTTTGAGTATGACATACCCGGCAGCCCAGACAATGATTGATTCTTTGTTCGGCAAGAACTATTGACTCACATTGGGCGCCGGCATTTACGGCACCTTCAAAAAGTTTGTCAATGAGAAATTGTGTATATCCGTTCTTTCCACGATGACTTCCATTGATAGCAACTATTTTCATATTATTTCATCCTCTGACTTCTCAACTACCTTCGCTTACCGTCAAATAATGGATACCAAAATGTTCCCGGGGAAGTCAAGAAAGTATTATAAATGTCTGTCGTCGTAAAATATCTGCTGCTGTGCGTTCCCGCGGGCGGTTATTGGAATCATACAGTTTATAAGGGAGCAAAAAGTGTTCCGGCATAGAATTGGTTAGGGCAACCACGTGATAGCACTAATAACCCCAAAGAGGAGTGGGATTCCAGGCTTGCAGCATATATATAGTTTCAGGGAGATTGAACAAGCAATAAAGACAACTTCTTAATGTTCTTTGCTATATGGTAAAATTTATTGTGACTGACTGTAAATTTAGGTAGTTAGTATCAAAATCAAAATATATTTTCAACTTATATTGACCGGGGATACTATTTGAATTGAAATTTAATATATCCGTTAATGCGCCCGGTTGTACCTGAAAACCCCAGTCATATCCATAAGGTACTTTTGCGCTCGATAGACCGGTACAGCCTGCCCCGCTGAATGTCGGTATACAAATTCCTCTATCTACTCCGGAACCGCTAAGATTTGGATTCGTCCCATCAGATGTATATGAATATCCTAAAATTCCCCCAAGATAAATATTCCGCAAACGATTACTTGTACTACCCCCATCTCTGTTCAGTTCAATATATTTTATATAAATCGAGTTATCGAAAAGGTTTGTCATGGGTATTGAAACACTTCTGCTAGCCAATTCTCCTCCGGGGCACGAAATAGTGTTGCAGTTGGCGTCTAAACATCCCTGTACCGGTTGCTGACAGGTAGCATCCACAATCGGAGTAATAACCAAGCCACTCCCCTGTGAATAACCTGCAAATTTCTCAATTCTTACTTCTCTCTTTCCGACACCGCATTCGCCAGTTGATTTAAGGGCATAATTTGAAGTCGGCGGATTGCCAAGATATTGAACTGTGAACCTGCCCTCCCCAAAATTAATCGTTATTGCATTTCCAGGCGATAACGGGTTTGCAGGATTTAAAAAAGCCCCCGGATTTTCTGTTTTATATCGAATAGCAAATTCAACCCCGGCATTTGCGAGGTTCAGTGCCTGATAAGTCTTAACCGCAACAGGGTAGCTTCTCTGTTTAACATCCATAAAGGAAACAATACCGGCGCCGATAATGCCGACAGCAACGATAATTCCCATAAGAATAATAAGAGTCATGCCTTTATCAGTAAATTCTATCTTCATAGCAACCCCCGAAATCCCTCCCTGTAAATACACAATTGCCTGTTGTCGTATAATTCTTCGGACAAATGTTTGTAACATAGTTCTGTGTAAGGCCGCCCTGAGAAACTGAAACCGCTACCTGTACAGCAGCGTTTTGCGGTAATACCCCTGTTGGCGTAACAGTAAAATTTGTTATATTCCTGCCTATAATCTTGTTAACCGTATAGCTTGCGCTTGAAGTACCGGAATCTCTGTAAATGTCTGTGCCTGATAACCTGAATCTCACATATATATTACTGCTGCTGTCTGTCGCAATGGCATGACTTCTCTGGAAGGCAATGATGCTGCCTGCAACAGTAACCGACTTTGCATCCCTTATTTCCCTGGAGATTCTTTCAGCTATATATGCAGCTTCCTGATGAATAGTTCTCTGACTTTCCATTGACGTATAAACCTTCGTAAGATTAATAAAAAAAGAAAAGGTAAATAAAGCAATAACAGAGAGGATAACGATGGTTATTATCATCTCCATAAGCGTAAAGCCATGGCATTGTTTGAGAACGCTTATATACCCTTTAAAATGGTCTTTGCGTGACAATGGTAGATACCGTATATTCATAATTGTTCGGCTCTTTCACATAAACAACAATTTTTTTATATTTCGTATAATCTGTTATTGGAGGACTGATTGTAGATATATCAGCCGGGGCCAATTGATTAATCGTCCATCTCCATTGATAACCTGTATTCCCGGGCACTGTAATATATGTTGCCTGTGCTGCAGGAAGGCTGATGAACGGATTTCGCGTTATGTCTTCCATCTTCTGCTCTGCTATAAACCTTGCCTTTGTGATTGATTCCGGGGCAGTCCCGCTCTTTATCGCCCCTGAAAATCCGATAAAAGCAAGGGGCACAAATATCCCTGCAATAACGATAAACATTATGAGCTCAATCATTGTGAATCCTTCTCTCTTCAAGGCAGTTCCTCTACTTTTCCCGTAATTGCCCATACCTTTATCTGCTTCGGCCCTATTGCGATTGTCTGGTCTCCACCCGCAGTGGGTTCTCCAAGGGAGTTAAAAGTAAACGTTATTGTTGTGCCTGCAACAGCGTTTCCCGGAAATGTCCTGGGTTCTCCAGCCATATTATAAGCACCGGAACCATTCGTAAATAAAATGCTCTTAGGGGACATAGTGCCCATTGCAAGAGTTTGAACATATTGGATATCCGCAGCCGCCTGGTCCACTCCTGCAACAGTGCTTGTTTCAGAAGTGGAAAAAAATCTGTATCCTATGGATATGGCAAGTATACCGATAATAATAATTACAATGATTGTCTCAAGTAATGTAAAACCCTGTGAACAAGATTTTGAATTTTGAATTTTGAATTTTGAATTGAAAAGCAAAAACATTACTGGGAACGGGCGGCGTATCACGTACAGTAGAGAATTATGTCTTAATGCTGAACCCTTACCGCCGACATCTGAGTTCTGACTATTGACCCCTGTCTTTTGAACCTTGAACACATTTACTTCCTGAAAAGATTATATTTTATGATGGTAAACACGGCCTTTGCTCCATCCCTCCATGTAATCTTCTTTCCTTCCTCATAGCTTCTGCCGTAATAAGAAATAGGTACTTCATATATCCTGCAGCCCTTCCTTGCCATTTTTGCTGTAATTTCAGGCTCAAAACCAAACCTGTCAGATTCTATCCGTATCCCTTCCAGCATCTCTTTTTTAAATACCTTATAGCATGTTTCCATATCCGTGAGGTTTAGATCGGTAAGCATATTAGACAACAAAGTGATCAGCTTATTGCCCACATAGTGCCAGAAATAAAAGACCCTGTGCGTTCCTCCTAAAAATCTCGATCCATAAACAACATCAGCTTTTCCTTCAATAATAGGTTCAAATAGTGTTGGATAGTCCTTCGGGTCATACTCCAAATCCGCATCCTGTATAACTATAATATCTCCTTTGGCAGCTTTTATACCACTTCGGATAGCTGCGCCTTTTCCCATGTTTTTTTCATGAAATATGACCTTTGCATCGGTTAAAAATCCTCCCTTACCCTCATCCAATATGGGGTTGGCAGAGGTGGTGAAATGTGAACTGTGAACCGTGAACCGTGAACTTAAGTATTCCCTTGTCCCGTCTTTTGAGCCATCGTCTACTATAATAATTTCTTTATTATAGGGCGTATCTTCCACTTTTTTTAGCACATGGGAAATTGTATTGATTTCATTATATGCAGGAATTATCACTGATATAAGCATTTATAAAATATTATACATAAAATTATACAAATAACGAGAGCATTATCAAATATTTCTTGCATAATACTCAAATATTCTGTAAAAGTAAATCAAATGGACATTCCATATCTGGAATACTTTAGTCTCAATGAAAAACCCTTTGGGCTGACGCCTGACCCACTTTTTTATTATGAATCCACAACGCACAGGGAAGCCATTGACCACCTTAAGTTTTTTCTATCCCAAAAGGAAGGGTTTGCTTGCATTTACGGCGATGTGGGTACCGGAAAAACCGTATTGTCCCGTACTTTTTTAGGTTCACTTGATAAATCACTATACAACACTGCTCTTATATTAAATCCGATAATGGATGAAAAAGAGTTTTTGCTTGAAACCTTAAAAGAGCTCAATATTTCTCACGACAACCCATCAAAAAAAGAAATGTTTGACAAATTTCAGTTGTTTCTTCTTGAGGAATTTAAAAAAGGAAAAGAAACCATAATAATAATTGATGAGGCGCAGCTTCTTTCAGATGATATGCTTGAATTTATCAGGGTTCTGTCAAATCTGGAAACAGAAAAGGAAAAGATACTTCACACAATCCTTTTCGGCCAACAAGAACTGATAGAAAAGTTAAAAGAACCGCGAATGAGGTATTTATCCCAAAGAATAACCGTTATATACCGGCTGAAGCCTCTTTCCTTGAGAGAGGTTAACCTTTACATAACCCATAGGCTGCTCAAAGCAGGTTCAAAGGGATTTCTGCAGTTTAAAGACGATGCAATCAAGCTTATTTATTCTGCATCAAAGGGATATCCAAGGATCGTTAATGTTATCTGCGACAGATGCCTGATTCTTCTCTATTCAAAATCCGAAAGGACAGTCGATGAAGATATTGTAAATATGGTGCTTCAAGAGGAGAGTATTTCTACATTGGCGGAAATGATTAAAATTAAAAAAAGGCTTCCTGCGCTTCCCTACCTTATAGCAGCATTAATCGCAGTTATTCTCCTCCTATCATCTTTATTTAATTTGATTCCAATAGAAAAAATTATCCATAATATATTAACATCTAATACATATAAGGGGGGCTTCAAATGAAAAAAATACTTATTGCAGACAAAGATGAAAGTTTAAAGGATGCTTTTCGCGTTGTGTTCCCCAGCGATGAATACGAAATATTATTCACTTCAAACGGCAGAGAAGTTGAAAAGATCGTAGAAGAATATCGGCCCGAAATATATATTCTTAACACCAGCCTGGATAGAAGAAACGGTACAGATGTTTATGAAGACCTGAAAGAAAAAAATATGCTCCAGAATGTACGGTTTTTTTTCATGAAAGACGAAGGCATAGAATCAGATTTATCCGGTTATCAGATTGAGGGTGTCATTGAAAAACCTATTAATTTCTTTAGAGTCCATCAAATGATAGATAAAGAAGACGTTCTTCCTGAATTAAAAATTACAAAGAAAATAGAAGATAATGAAATCCAGAGAACTCAATCATACAGCGCTTTACCGAAAGAAAGAATGACCGTACTCGAAAATGAGTTGAAAAAAATTATTTATGATTCAATAGAAAGCATAAAGATGAGCATTGTAGATAAAATAACGCCAATAATCAGTCAATATATAGAAGAATACACAAAAAAGATTTTAAACGATGCAGCAGAAAAAGTTATACGGAATGAAATGGATAAGCTTTTGAGCTTAATAAGGGAATCAAGAAAATAACCATAGATTCCTACGAACAAAACAATACTCCGCTTATGGTATGAGTGGGCGACCCCCTTACGGGGCATGCGTGAGCCCCGGTAATTGTCTATACGTACCACATTTCCATTTCAAAGTCCTCGGAAGGCACCTTGATTGTAATATATCCTCTTACAGGAATTCTATCTACCGGCATCTCCTTTATCTTCACGGAAGACCATATATTGATCTTGTCGCCGGTGCTAACACCAAGGGACTTAAAAGCAACCTCAATTTCAAGAATGTCAGAGAAGGCTGCTTTTAAAGGCAAAGGACTTTCAATTAATCCCCCCTTCACATGGTAAACAGATTCAAAAGTTCCCTTTCCTTCAATATTTATCTCAAAAGAAAGATCATTAATATTCTGGATAAAAGATTTATCTACGTCTACTCTCATATACAATGAACGTTCATCAAATCCAAAATAGAACCCTTTCATAAGTAAAACAGAATCATGCATTGCAGCCCCGTGCCCCTTCCCTTCTATAAAACCGGAGCCCATCCATTCAAAATAGTTCGATACCCCTCCATCTATTTTTGGGTGTATAAAATTCACAGGTTCTCTTGTCGGTTTTACTTCCCTATCTTTAAGTATTACAGGAATGTTTAATTTTTCGGGAGGCTCTTCACCTAAAAATCTATAAACATTTGAGAGATTCTCACGAAAGAGAAAATCGAATACTTCGTCGCTCTCCGATGAATGCTCGTCGCCGTACCACCAGTTCCAGTCACTGCCCTCAGCAATATACACGGATTCCCAGGCGTTTTGATTCAGCCCATCAGGGTCTTTTGCTTCCAAAAAATCTCTCGTCTCGGAAAGCAAAGTCCAGCTTGTATTGTCCTCTACATGACCAATCCATATGGAAAAATTATTGCTGATCCATGAGCCTGCAAAACAGTGTGACAGCGTACCGATATCTTTTGTATCTTTAAGTATCTCAGAAACGGTCTGGCAAACAATATCTTTCTCCTTCAATATACCCTCATAAAGATATTTAAAAAAATCTCTTCCATCGTTCCTGTAGCTCTCCCATGCATTTTCTCCATCCATAACGATTGCAACCAGAGGTTTCTGGATTTTGTCTTTTACGGATTCCCCTATCTTTTTTACCCTTCTTATTAAATCCATTGCCGCATCTTTAGGGTCTGATTTGGAATAATGGAAAGAAATAAGATCGGATAAATATTTATCCCTGAAAACAATGTTGATTTTTTTGCCTGACTTTTCAAGGCAATACGGCCTGTATAACACTTCAGGATTTATAAGAAAACCTTCGTTGTCTCTTTTACCTTCCTGATTCAGACTTTTATAAAGAATTTCCTCATCTGTTGCGACCCATTCAATACCATGCTCCATGTATAATTGAAGGGCATTATCACTCACAGAGCCTTCCGGAGGCCACATACCTTTCGAATTAAATTGAAATGTCTGATAAAAAAATTCTTTCGCTTTGCTTATTTGGGCTGATGCATCTTTCGGGCTGGCAAAGAGTTTCTCGGGCAAACTGCAATCAGGCATTGCATCCCTTGCAATCCTGTTGTCAATTAAAAGCGGGATTATGGGGTGATAAAAAGGTGATGTAGAAAGCTCTATTGTGCCATTTAATGAAAGTTCTTTGCAAAGTGGGATAATGCCCTTTAAAATATCTTTCTGAACATTTTCTAATATACGCTTATCGTCTTCGCCGTATCCCTTGCCTTTAGATTTCAAATATTTCAAATCGTCATAATGCTCATAAAACAACGGATCAATCCAGGAAAGAAAAAATAAAACCTGTATATCCTGGAAGTCTTCATCATTAAAATAACCTAAAATATCTTTAATATGCTCTTTAGGATAATAAAACCCTCTCTTCCGTAAAAGTTCATAATATCTCGGGAAAGGTCTTATCATATTGTCCCAGTTTGCATTAAAAAAATTCACCAATAAAAATATTTTTTCATTTTCGGACAGATCTTTAGGCGTCTTTTTGAATATATCCAGATATGTATCTTTTACATTTAAATCTTCGTAATCAATAAGCTGCAGCAACAGCGAAGGGACAAAATTAAAATTCTGCCTTATACCGTCAAATTCTTTTAACAAAAAGGGCATATCATAGTAATCTTTCGTGCCGTGAAGCAGCACCCAGGGGAGCATGTATTCACCGGTGTAAAGGTTTTTATAGTACGGTTGGTGCATATGCCAGATGAATGAAAGGTAAATATTATCCATAATATATTATTCGCATAAAGTTATTATTTCTTTAACACACTAATCTTTTTAATCCCAAGTATCATAAATATCATCTAACTTCAAGAAGTCTGAACATTATTTCATTATTACTAATTTCCATAATACCCACTGTGCCAGGAGGATTTACAGGTTTTCTAAAAGAACCGGGGTTAAACATAACTATATTGCCCTTTTTTGCATGAAGCGGCATATGGGAATGGCCGAAAATGATGGCGTCAACCTCGTGAAATTCATTGGAAACAAGCGTTTCTACAAAATACGGCGGGCCCTTGCCATGCATAATCCCTATTTTCTTACCATTGATTTCTTCTATCCTTTTATACGGAAGTATGGCTTGCAATTCACGGCAATCCATATTCCCCCTGACAGCCTTCAGATCCCAATTACAGAGGTATTCATAAACCCCTATCCCTATCATGTCGCCTGCATGAATTATTATGTCTATATCTGAAAATATTGTTTTTATTGCCGATTTAAAGCTGTCCGTGGCTGTATCAAGGTGCGTATCAGAAAGAATCCCTATCTTTGTCATGCCTTATATACTCTATATAAAACAATCTTTCATGTCAATGGGCTATCATTATAAAACCTCATGAACTAATATGCAGAACTCCGGCCAACGTCCATAAATCAACAACAATACAAAGTATGCACATTATATAAACACCAGAATTCTATACTATTGACAAAATGCTTAGGAACAGGCAGTGTAATAAGCATATCAAGGAGATTCGCATGGAAGGAAGGGAAGATGCTGCCTGTAAAGACAATTATTCAATTAAACCGCTGGAGCTTACAGAGATTAAAGCGGCCGGCGGCATCGAGATCACAGGAAATATATTCCTTCTGTCCCCTCAAGGATGCTGTGCGCAAACCGTACTGCCATTCTGGGCAAGAGTAATAGGTACTGTAAAAAACCAAGCTCAGCAAGAAATTATGATAAATATTACTGTAACGCTGTTCAACAATGAAAACGAAACGCTTGAAAAACACTCGGATATAATTATAGTTGACGCCGGACAAAAGGCTGAGTTTGATGTAAAGCTTCCGGTATATAATAAACATATGCAAAAATACTCCATAGAAGTTGAAGAAATAGACGAATTTATTTAGTTCATACAGTGAGCGAGAAGGGATGGTTTCGGCAACTTATGCTGCTGGAGGAGGCGACCGGGTACCTGTCCACGGGTGTCCCGATAATTGTTTTCTATAAACGAAAAGCCGGTATTCCCTGTTACTTACTGGAAGGACATAAGGCATTACATAGTCCAATTCAAATCCCTGATATATTATCTGGTCTTCGCCCTTACCCTTTAGGACAAAAGCACAACCTCCAGTCCGAATATGCCTTCCCCCTTTTTCTAATATCGCTTCTATACTCCCGAATCCTTTTACAATAAGCGCATCTGCCTCTATAGGATCCAGTGTTTCTATCCTGCCGTGTAATGCTACAAAATTTTTCAGGTGCATGGTTCTTTTTATATGTCTTTGGAATTGAATCTTTTTCAGACTTTTATCCACTGAAATGATTTTAAAATTTTCATTCAATATCGCAATAGGAATTGCAAGAATCCCGCTGCCGGAACCTAAATCCAGAACGGATTTCTTTTCATGCATATATCCATATAGAAAAAATGCATCATATAATAGCTCGCTAACAATACGATTTAATTCCTTCAGGCCGGTAAGGTTCATATGCTTATTCCATTTCTTAAGTTCAAGTGCATAAAAGCATAGGTCGTTTACTATCTTTTCATTGTACGGAATATGAAAAAAATTTAGCCCTTTCTGTATTATTTTGTCTAATTCCATCATACTTAAGGATAGCATAAAAAAATTTCTTCTGTTATAATTAAGCATGCATAAATTGATAATCCTCTTGATAGCATGTCTTTTAATGTTTTCATGCGCTTCTAAAACACCTAAAAAATCTGAAAACCCTGGTGATATTTACGTAGAGGGCGTCAATTATTTGAAAATGAAAAAATATGATAAAGCTATAGAAGATTTCTCTTACATAAGGGAAAACTTTCCCTTTGACCCAATTTCTTTCATAGCATCGGTTAAGCTTGGCGATGTATACTTCGCAAAAAAAGAGTACTTTCTCGCATCAGGCGTATATGAAGATTTCTTTAGTACCCACCCTGAAGATGAAAATATCCCTTACGTGCTTACAAGGCTTTGCGAGTGTTATGAAAAGCTGTCCCTTTCTTTTGACAGGGACCAGGCATATACCTTAAAGGCAATTGAAAAGTATATTTATTTAAAAAACCGTTTTTCTGCAAGCAGCTATGCAAAAGATATTGATTTAAAATTAAAGGTATTAAGCCAGAAGCTTGCCGACCGTGAGTTATATATCGGCGAGTTCTATTACAGAACAGACCAGTATAATGCATCCATATTGAGACTTGAATATTTCCTGAAAAAATTTTCTTACGCTAAAGGCGTAGATAAGGCACTATTTTATTTGAGCATGGCATATAGAGCAATTGGAAATTTCCAAAAAAGCGATTTTTACTCGGATATCCTTAAAAAAGAATACCCGAAAAGTTTATTCGCAAAAACAACTATAAGAGAAAGAAGAAGTCTTCAATTAGCAAAAACCGACAAAACATTGTTGTCTCTTGAAGGAAAAAATAAAAAGGAAATTGAATTAGGACCTCAACCAATAAAGACAAAAACAGAGGAACAAGAAAGCAAGCTCGCCTTTTTTGATGAAACTAAGCCGATCGATATAGTTTCCGACACCATGGAAGGTTTTGACAAAGAAAAATATGTAATTTTCAAAGGAAGTGTTGTTGCAAAACAGGAAGATCTATTTATTTTTTCCGATATTATTGAAGCACATATGAATGAAGCTACAAATGAAATAGAAAAGGCATATGCAAAAGGAAATGTTAAGATTGTTAAGAAAGAACGTACCGCGACATGCAATGAAGCAGAATTTAACAATACAAAAGCTGAAATCATATTAAAGGGCAACGTAATTGTATATTCCGGTTTGGATAAACTGACAGGTGAAGTTGTCACCTATTACGTTGATGATGACCGGGTAGTCGTCCAGGGTGAAAAAGAAAAGAAAGCGCGTATCACCGTAACACCGAAATAGCTAAATTTGTCAGGTGCGGTTCCGGAAGGGGCATGAGTCTGTGCTCTTAGTTCTCTCAAGCAGGGTAAAGCCTGTGTCTACTTCAAAAAAGGGATTTCCTGATCCTTCACGTACACCAGTGCTTGGCATACAGCAATCAGGCTGTCACTATCCCTTACAACAATATTGTACGAAGCCGTCCTCCTTGTTCTGTTTATCTCCTTGGATTCAGCCGTCAAAACAGCATTTTTCTTCGGCGCCTTCATATATGTAACATTCATATTCAGGGCAACAGCAATATTCTCATGACTGTTCGACGATATTTCAAATGCTTCGTCTATCAACGAAAACAGTGCTCCGCCATGCGCATTTCCATAAATATTATCCATCTTTTCTGTATACATCATCTCGCACAGGGCATAACCCTCTTCCACATCCTTCAACTTTATATCAAACAATTTAGCAAGAGGTTCTTCTCTGACTTTTTTAAAATACACCTCTTTCTTTTTACTATCCATAGATCAACCTAAAACTTTTTTAATCAGGTTATCAACATTCCCCTTTGGTTGGGCGCCGATAATTCTGTCAACAATTTCGCCCTTGTTGAAAAGGATAAGTGTAGGTATCCCTCTGATCCCATATTTTGCCGGAGTAGCAGGATTTTCATCGACATTCATCTTAAAAACCTTTATCTTTCCCTCATATTCTCCTGCAATTGTATCCAGTATCGGCCCCATGGTCTGGCATGGTCCGCACCATGTTGCCCAGAAATCAACAAGAACCGGCAGGGTAGATTCAAGAACCACACCTGTAAACTCACTATCACTTACTGGCTTTGCATTACTCATAATTACCTCCTCTTTGACTTTTAGCTATCAGCGGTCAGTCCAAACATAGGCTGGAACAGGTTGTTGCCAACAATAAACAATTATATTTAATAATCCTTTTGTCCGTCTTTGTCAATCTTTGAACATTTTTAATCTTAATGAATTGCTAACAACAGATACAGAACTTATCATCATTGCAATTGCTCCATACATAGGTTCGAAGCGTATCCCGAAAAAAGGATAGAGTGCGCCGAAAGCTATAGGGATTCCGAGGATATTGTATATAAAAGCCCAGAACAGGTTTTCTTTAATGACCCAGAGGGTTTTCTTTGAAAGCTTAATAAGGCTCACAAGTTTCGAAAGCTGCCCCTTCATCAAAACAACGCCGGCAGACTCTATAGCTATATCGGTCCCTTTCCCCATTGCTACACCGACATCCGCTGTAGCTAAAGAAGGGGCATCGTTTATACCGTCACCGACCATAACGGTTATACCCTTTTTCTTATACTCTTCTACTATATTTGCCTTTTTATCCGGCAATACCCTGTAGAAATATTTCTCAATGCCGACTTTTTCGCTTATTGTTCTTGCCCCTTCCATGCTATCGCCCGTTATCATAATTGACTCTATACCGGCCTTCTTTAACTCATTGATAACTGCCCAAGATTCATCTCTTACTTTATCGCTGAATGCAATAATACCCATAAGGTTATCGTCATTCCAGATCAGAACAGGCGATGTCCCTTCTTTCTCTTTTTCATGGTATAGCACCTTTGCAGCGTCATAAAGCATATTGCCTGCTTCTTCATAAAGGGCGACATTACCGATAAAATAGTTTTTGCCGTTTATCTCCCCTGTGACTCCTTTGCCAGGTACAGCTTGAAAATTCTCAACTTTTTCTACATCAATATTTGATTCTTCAGCCTTTTTCCTCAACGCTTCAGAAAAAGGGTGTTCGGACTGTTTCTCAAGATTGTAGGCAACACTGAGTATTTGCGCTTCAGAAAAATCGTTGACCGGTAATACCTCGGAAAGTACGATAACACCTTGTGTCAATGTCCCTGTCTTATCAAAAAGTACATATTTAGCTTTGCTGGTAAGCTCCAGGGCCTCAGCACTTTTAATCAGGATACCTTTCTTTGCGCCTACGCCCGATGAAACCATAATCGCTGTCGGCGTTGCAAGACCAAGGGCACATGGACATGCAATAATCAGAACACTCACAAAGGATAAAAGGGCGTTTGTCAACTTAGGCTCAGGCCCGAAGATATACCACACAAAAAGTGCCCCTATACTGATAAGTATCACAATAGGGACAAATATGCCTGCCACCTTATCTGCAAGCCTCTGGACAGGGGCTTTTGTGAACTGGGCCTCTTCTACAAGACGGATAACCTTTGATAAAACCGTATCTTTCCCTATTCTTACTACTTTTACGATTATTGAGCCCTTACCGTTTATCGTTCCCCCAATCACCTCATCGCCCATGTCTTTGTGGACAGGTATGCTCTCGCCGGTAATCATGGATTCATCAATATATGTATTACCTTCCGCAACCTCTCCATCTACTGGTACCTTTTCGCCGGGCCTTACCATTACCAGATCACCAACTTCAATGGTGTCAGTAGGCACCCTTGTTTCCTTGCCGTCTTTTATCAAAGCACATTCTTTTGGCGACAGTTCGTAAAGCATCTTTATGGCAGTATAAGTCTTTGTTTTTGCTTTAGATTCAAGAAATCTTCCAAATAATATCAATGTAATAATAGTTGCGCTGGAATCAAAGTAAGTGTCTGGTTTCATACCGGCGGATATAATAATATGCGGAAAAAATGTAACAAAAGTGCTGTAAAAAAAGGCAGCAGATGTCCCAACCGATATGAGGGTATTCATATCGGCAGCAAAATGCCTGAGATTAAGAACGGCAGGTATATGAAACCTCATGCCGAAATAGAACTGGACAGGCAATGTCAGCAGGAGAAGGATAAAATTGCTATAGGGAAGGACCATCCACATGGAAAAGACCATAACCACAACGCTGAAACATGCAGATAAAATAAAATCTCTCTTTAGCTCTGACTCTTCCTTCTGCGCCCTTACTGTCACATCACTCTCTATATCTACATCATATCCGATATCACGGATAAGGGAAATAATATCCCTGAGTTCGATATCGTTTTTTGGCATTATCACTGCTTTCTTCAGTGGGAAGTTAACGCGGGCTTCTTTAATATTGTCAAGCTTGTTTAATTCTCTTTCTATGCGGGCAGCGCATGCCGCGCAGTTCATACCGGTAATCGGAAGCTCAACTTTTTCTGCCATGCAACCTCCTCTTGCAAAATTAATATATGGAATATAAAGCACAAAACATAAAATAACAATACCACAACAAACATGGTACCGGCTTTGCAGATGGAGGAAGCAACATTAACACCTGATAATAGCATCAGTTCACAAACTGCAAATAGAGGTTGACAATGGACATTGAACTATAATACCATGTAAATCTTATGGAAAATCATAAACGATTCACAGTTATCCTGATATCCATTTTTATAATAACATCAATAATTTACACTAATTTTTTTGTTACAAAAGCTTTTTGCAACAGTGATTACAAAAAAGAAATAATTATTAATGAAATTGTACAGTTTCTAAAAGATAAAAAAGTAAAATTGAGTGATAGCAAGTTGGAAAGTATGGCAACCACTGTATATGAAGAATCAAGATTATACGATCTGGATTACCGGCTTGTGCTCGCATTAATAAAAGTGGAGAGCAACTTCAGGCATAATGTGACATCCCGTGACGGGTCATGGGGATTGATGCAGATAAAGCCATCTCTCGCAAAATTTATTTCGAAGAGTACCGGTTTAGAATTTAAAAGCAAGAAGGATTTGCACGAGCCCGACAATAATATAAAACTTGGCACATATCATATTTCAAAACTTATGGAGGACTTCGAAAACATCCATGCCGTGCTTTATGCATATAACGTAGGTCACAAAAAGGCGCGTGTTAGAATTAATAAAGAAAGTAAACCGAATACTCCGTTCACCAGACGTGTATTAAAAGAATATCAGAAAAACACTGCTGTACTTCCGGAACCGTAATCGAAAGAATAACAACATATTTACTGAGATAATAATTTATTCTCTGGCTGTTCTGCTTGACTTTTAGCTACAATGATTTCTATCCTTCTGTTTAAAGCCCGGTTCATCGTACTATCATTGTTCACTACCGGTCTGTATTCGGCATAACCAGTTGCAGAGATCCTCTGGGGGGAAACACCACCTCTTTCGATGAGATGCCTTACTACCTCCGTAGCCCTTCTAACAGAAAGTTCCCAGTTGGATTTAAACTCATTGGTGTTAATAGGAACATTATCTGTATGTCCTTCTATCCTTATATGGTTATTTATCTGTTTTATAACAGGAATAATCTTGTCAAGCATCCTCTTTGCGCTGTCCTTTAGTTCAGCTTTACCTTCGTCAAAGAAGGCCTTATCCATTATTCTTATAACAATACCTCTTTCATCAGAAAAAACAGAAAAATTATCCTTCAAGCCATTTGCCTGTGCCATTGTTTTAATCTCTTGCTCGATCTGTTTTTTTATCTCATTACTTGATACACTTTTGGCGGACATCAAGTCCAAAGGAGCAGTGCCGGAAACACTTCCTTTCTGTACAATCCCTGCGCCGCCTGTAAAAATTGTTTTAAGATGCGCCGAAACCTCCTGGTATTTCTGTCCATCCTGCTTTGAAAAAGTGTACATCATAATAAAAAAAGCAAGCAGAAGGGTTATAAGATCTGCATAGGTAAGAAGCCACCTCTCGGCGTTTTCGTGACCATCATCGTGTTTCTTCTTCCTCACAGGTCATCTCCGTTACGATTATTCGGCAGCAGGAAAGACAAAAGCTTCATCCTGATAACCCGTGGATTATCTCCCATGGCTAATGAAATGACGCCCTCACTTATTATTTCAAGATATAGGGCTTCATCCTGATGCTTTACCTTCAGCTTATCGGATATAGGCAGATAAATAAGGTTTGCCAATGCAACCCCCCAGAGCGTAGCTATAAACGCGCTTGCTATGGATGCAGCCATATTCGAACTGTTTTCCATGTTACCGAGCGCATGAATTAATCCAAGAACCGTCCCTATAATGCCGAGGGTTGGTGAAAAACCGCCCAGTTTCTGAAAGAACGTTGCGCCCACCTTATGCCTTTCTTCTATATATGACATTTCTATCTCAAGGATTTCCCGAATTTTATTGGTCTCGAAACCATCAATGGCAAGTTGGATCGCCTTTTTCAAAAATGAATCTCCAACATTCGACAAATCTTTTTCAAGGCTCAATAGACCATTTTTCCTCGATTTCTGTGCAAGGTCATAGATAAGGTCAATCAACTGCTGCGGATTCAGCTTTTTCTCAAACAGTATAACCTTGAATAGTTTGGGTAAACTCATTAACTGGACAGAAGTTGTTGTTATGATTGCAGCACCGAAGGTACCGCAAATGACCAGAAGCATTGCCGGCCCCTGCAATAAAGATGAGATATGTCCACCTTCCATTATAAATGAGACAAGCACTGCGCCGATACCAAGAACAAGTCCAAAAATTGTTGTAATATCCATACGCCATTAACCCGCTTGCTCTTTTCTGTAACGCAATAATTCTCTCTCTTTCGCAAATATGAAATTTATTAAGAGGTCCCTGTCGTCTTCGTTTATAGTTGCAAAAGTTAAGGCAATCTCCCAATTGGCAATCCCGTTTACCTTGACAGCCATACTTCTTACAACCTCACACAATGATGTAATTTTCGGGTAAGGAGGAAACGGTAATATTACCCTTAATTCTACACGTTCTCCCTCATTAAGGTTAACATCTGTTGTGAATCTGACTCCCGCGCCGCTTATATTCACATTAATATATCTGCTGATATATAAACCGTCATCCCTTGATCTGTTCAAAAGATCAATGATTATATCCAATTTTTTGTCTATCATCTTTATATATGAATATATCTGCCCCTTTTCTTTCTTATCTGTAGATACAATTTCCTTTAGAAAATGCATTTCATTTATTTTATCTACAATCTGGGCAGAACCGTGCTTGACTGCATTCTCAAGATTTAAACACTCGTCATGATTTATTATTCTGAACTCTATGGGAAGCCTGACCTCAACTCTGAAATACCCCCTGTTCTCATTCTTTTCCATGCATATCATCTCTTGCCATTTCAATAAAGCAGGCGGCTATATCAGGATCAAACTGGCTGCCCTTGCATCGCTCGATTTCATTTAATGTATATTCCTTTTCAAGGGCTTTACGGTAAGGTCTGTTTGTGACCATGGCATCATAAGTATCACATACGGCAATTACACGTGAACAGATCGGTATTCCGTCATTGACCAATGTGTCAGGATAACCTCTTCCGTCATACCTTTCATGATGACTTCTTATTATTTTTGCTTCTTTAGAAAGAATATCAAACCTGCTCAGGATCTCTTCGCCAAAAGCTGAATGAGATTTCATAATATTATATTCTTCGTCTGAAAGTGCGCCGGGTTTAAGCAGTATGGAATCAGGTACACCAATCTTGCCAAGATCATGGACAGGGCCTACAAATCTTAGCACATCCTTCTCGTAATCAGGCAGGTCCATTTTATCTGCTAAAAGCATAGTCATATCGGTAACTCTATGGCAGTGACTTTCAGTATACGAATCTCTTTTGTTAATAGCAGCAATAAGTGACGTAAGGGTCTGGAAGACATTTTCGAAAAGGCTTTCATATAACATTCTGTTTTCAATTTGCGTAGAGGCTTTTTCCGCAATAAGCTTCAGAAAGAATATATCGCTGTCCAGCAGATGATCATCTTTTCTCAAGCCGTTTCTTTTGCTGTCCACCATAATGAATCCTATGCACTCCCCTTTTATGTTAATCGGTAGATACAACTCATTGTTTTTCGATAAATATTTCTTTTGAGAGCGAAGGTGTTCAAGAAAATCCCCTGATGCTGGAATTCTGCTTTCCAGCATGCTGCCATTATTGTTTGTTTTTTCCTTATAGAGAATCAATTCTTTATTCTTGCCATCAAAAATATAGTACCCACAAGATTTTACCTCCAAAGCATCGTAAACAATGTTAAGCATTTTTTCATATACATCGTTAAAGATAGTCAGTGAGTTAAATTGATTCGAAATCTGGTACATGGTTGTCAATTCTTTAATCTTCTTTTGTAATTCTCTGTTCAATAACTCTATTTTCTTTTTATCTTCCAGGGTTTGATAAATATTTTCCTTTTCAATCAGCAGCGACCTTTCCCTTAACGCTCTTATGAGAACAAGCACCAGTTTATCAAATTCAAAGGGCTTTATAAGAAAATCGGAGGCGCCTTTTTTCATTGCTTCTACAACATAATTAGGGTTGTAGTAGCCTGTCACCATTACCACAGCAACAGTTGGATTGTTTATCTTTATTGTATCTAAAAGGGCAACACCGTTTGTGTCAGGCAGCCTTACATCGAGAATGACAACTTCAATATCATTTTTATTAAGAAGCTCCATGGCTTCTTTGCCTGTAGAAGCAGCAAGAACACTGCAACCGTTTAATGTTAAAAAATCAGAAATGGCATCTACGATGTCAACATTATCATCAACCAGTAATATTTTAGAACCTTCGATCATGAAGAATCCTCTTTTTGCTTTTTCATCATTTACTCGATCATTAAACGCCCTTTTACAAGTTTCTCCAAATTTTTTATCTCAGTGACAATCCTTTCGGTGTCATTTCCGGATTCAGATATTTCAACGTTTGAATCTGGTTTATTATGCTGTTTGTATCTTTCAATTTCATCGTAAAATTTCTTTAATTTTTTAAATAATTCCATATTTGTTTTTACAAGAAATATTTTATCTTTCGCATTTTTAACAATAACCTTTAGCTCTTCCATTCTAAAAGGCTTTAAAATATAATCAAAAGCGCCTATCTTAATCGCCTCCACTGCGGTATCCAGAGAAGCATATCCTGTAATAATAATAAATTCTGTTATATCATTGTTTTTTCTTATTTTTTTCATCAGATCAATGCCTGTCATCTCAGGCATATTCAAGTCCGTAATAATGAGATCATAGCGATTTTCTATATGACTCTTCAGGGCATCTTTGCCGTCACAGGCTACCTCAACAAAATCGCCGTTGTCACTGAGATACTCTTTTATGATTGATCTTAGGTCATTGTTGTCATCAACAATAAGTATTCTAAATATATCATCTTTTTTACTCATATCTTTTCAGTCTTTCGGTCATTTGCTCACCTATCCTGTCATACAGCATCTTTTTCATACCCTCTTCAGATATCATGACATTATCTTCGTGTATCGGGCTACCGTTTGTGGGTTCTTCTTCGACGCATTTTGCCTTAACCTTCATATTCCTCATATAAGTCTTTATTACGCTGCTTATCTGGTAGTTTGATATTGTCATAATATTCTCTATTAAGCTTATCGGGTAGGGGATTTAAAACTTAAGGGAAATTAACCTTTTTTTTCAAAAAAAACAGGTAATGGAGGGAAGGGAAATTTTGGTGAGTATTTTTTTGTTGCTGCTTTATTTTTTGAAAGTTTATCCATCTCAATTAACAGCTTTTTACGCTCATTTTCCAATATTTTTAGAATTTTAGTCTCTTTTGAGAGATATTCCTCGGCTACTTCTGAAATATTTACATCGTCCTTCATCAAGTATTCGACTGAGCTATTTCTTTCCAGAAGATCTTCAATTAATTTATCTATGTTGTCTTCAAGTAATGCCTTCTCCGTCAATTCAACAAAAGCTTTTCTCTTATCATTATCCATCGGCTTCATCTTGATCCTTTTATCGCACTTTTTAGTGTTTTATTAAGGCAAATATCCGGGGTAATATAAATGCAATCCCTATTTTATTACCCTGCAAATCATGGCACTTATTTCTTTCCTCTTATCTATGAAAAATTCATCAAAATAAAAAATATTCTGAATAGTAATATTCATATAATATGACATTTCTTACAAAAACATACTAAAGTATGTTTTGTTTAGCATATTCATTGTCAGGTTCTATTTCCAGCACTTTGTTCAAATATAAATGTGCATCCTTTTCAAGTCCGGCTTGCGAACACAACCGGGCCATAACAAGCAATACCTCGACATCATCAGGGTATCTTTCAAGTATATTCCGATAGTATTCTACAGCTTCTTCTATTTTTCCCATTTGCAAATAAACATCGGCAATATTCTTTTTATAGTCAATATTCTCAGGGTCAAGCTTGACAGCCTGCTGCAAATGATAAATTGCCTTTTCGATATTCTCCTGCTGGAAATATAGGACGCCGATATCGTTATGGACTTCTGGATTGTCTTTGTCTATCTCAAGGATTATTTCAAATTGTCTGATTGCCAAATCAGTTTTTCCCTTCTCTTGTAGTAAAACAGCTTGTTTATAAAGGTTTTCTATTATTTCTTTCTCATTGCATGTAGCTTCACTTACATCATTCTTCTCATTTATTTTTCTCTCAAATATATCTTCTGATGAATCTTCTGATTTATCTTTTCTTTCTTGAAGATTATCTAACATATTTAAAATTTTATGGTTTTTTGGTTGTTCGGGACGGGTTGACAAAACACAATTTCTCGCCTCTTCCAGAGCACCCATTGATATACAGATTTTCGTCAATAGTGCATAAGTAGGAGCAAAATCTTTATCTATTTCAAAAATACGTTTTAAATATGCTATTGCCTGAGTTATTTGGGACTCTTTAACAGCAATAATCGCTAATTTATAGAGTGGCTGGACTGAAGAAGGGTTAACCTCAAGATCATGCAAGCATATTTTTTTCGCATCCTGGAAATTGCCTCGCTCAATTAATTCATCCATCGGCAAACATGCTTTTTGTGTGTTAACAGAAGATTCTCTTTCAAACTTTTCTAGAATTTCGAGCAGATCTGGCTCTTTCCTCAATGGAAGCATTGCAGAAATGAGGTCATGGTCTAATCCAAAGATCTTCATTACTGTTTTAATCTCTTCTAACGATTCTTTATGCTTGGACTGTTGCATTAAAACATCTATGAGAAATAAAGCTATTTTTTTATTATGTGGGAAAAGTTGTCTTGCATTGCGCAAAGCATATTCAGCCCTTTCAAATGCCTTGAGACTGCTTGCAACCGAATGAAAAGCAATCAGAATCTCGTTGACCGCTGGCGAAAGGATAAAGCTTCTTTCCAAAAGCTGAAGAGCTTCCTCGGAACGTCCTTCTTTCCATTTTATTAGCCCAAGGTTTTTATATGGTTCGCCATATCCCGGGTCAAGTCTGATCGCCTCTTTAAAAAGCTGTTCAGCCACATTAACGTCACCGCTTTTGTAAACCAGTAAGCCATTCAGGTTTATTGCAGAGACATAGTCAGGCGCTATCGAAAGAAGCCGGTTTACATATATATCAGCCTCGCTATCCAAACCAAGACCTTCTTTGATATACCCGGTATATTCAATGCTCTTCAGCTCATTCTTCATCGGCTCGGGCATAGACTCAATTACCCGAAAGGCGTCAGAGAATCTTTTTGACTCGATGAACATCCGGGCAAGCTCATAATAAAGTTCTTTCTCATCCGGCACAATCTTGATGTACTCAATGAGTGCTTCCGCGGCCTTATCTATTAGACCATCATGGTAAAATTGAACCGCGGCCTCGGTCGCCTTAAAGGCTGACAATTTCTTCCAAAGGACGCTTTGAGCATCAAGGTGCCACTTATTTTCTATTTTCGTCATATTTTCAGCCCAGGTTGTGTTGCAACCCGGCTCGCTGCCTGCAAGGCTACCCTTTCCGGTATGGTAAACAAACACATCGCCTACGATATAGTTTTTGTGTCCCTCCAGTGCCGCCCTCAGACAAAAATCGTCACATTCAAGACCGGCGGCGCCGAAGCTTTCATCGAACAGCCCTATCCTCTCTATTAATGCACCCTTAAATAACATGCACATCCCCGGAATTTGTCGTATCGGAATCCGTTGATTGCGGTAGCCCTCGCGGAGCTTTTTTGCATATTCATTAATATGGTCCACAGAAAGGGAATAACTTGAAATAACCTCCTGGAGACCGCCGATGCGGTTTGTCATGGGCCCAACAATACCTGCATCCGGAGCACTTTTTAAGCAGTCGAGTAGCCCGGCGAGCCAGTCAGCGGTCACTACCACATTGTCGCTCAAAAGGAGGATATATTCTCCCTTAGCCGCCTTTATGCCCTGATTGTTTTCCTTCGCAAAACCGAGATCCGTGGGGTTCTCGACATATTTTGCGATCTTTCCTTCATGCACAAGCTTTTTTGCCCATTTCAGAACCTTAGGCGATGAACCATGAGTTATGAGTATAATCTCGTGGGGCTCAGGAGTATACTCTTTGATGTTTTGAAGACACTTTTTGGCTGGCTCAAGGTCCGTGGATGTACAAAGAATGATGGAAACCAAGCCTGCTATTGGCTGTTTCAACCCATTCCCGGTAGTTTGTTCGGACTGTATCATTTTTTCAATTATTCCAACAGAGGCCAGCGGAATATAATATTGCGACAAATCGCTTGTGCTTATATTGACGTTATAGGTAGCGCCATAGGGTAAGCTTTGCGGCAGCTTCCACTTTCTCTTAAATATCACCCAATTACGCTCCAGGCTTTGCCGATAATCAATCCCTGCGCCCTTGAAGGTTTGGCTGCCTGTATGGTGGACAAAGGCATCCAGTGCAATTCGGGCTTTGTAGCCGGTTGCTGCCGCTCGAAAACAAAAATCGTCATCTTCAAAATTGCCGCTGCCGAATTGTTCGTCCAATCCGCCGATCCGGTCGATCACTTCTCGTTTGGCCAATAAACAAAACCCAACGACCCTGTAAAACTCCATGGTTTGCCCCTTATGTGCAGCCGACCACTTTTTGGCAAAGTGATGCATTTTTTCAAGACTGCGGTAAGAAGCCTCCTTGACTTGCTGTGGTCCTGAAACATAGTTAGAAACCGGACCGACGATACCCACTTTCGGATACCGTTCAAACACCGATAACATACGAGCCAGCCAGCCCCTGGTCACAACGGTGTCATTGTTAAGAAGCAGCAGATAACCTCCCTTGGCCACGGCAAGACCCTGGTTATTACCAGCCGCAAAACCAAGGTTCTCTTTGTTGGCAATCACTCGAACGTTATTGTGATCATATGCATATTTTCTTAAATAGTCCGGTGTACCGTCTGTAGAACCATTGTCTACAAGAATCAGTTCGTGGGTTTCCGGTGTGTACTGTTCGATACTATGCAAGCAGTGCTTGGTATGCTCGAGCTGATTCAAGGTAAGGATGATGATGGAAACAAGGTGTGGTTGGATGTAGGGTGTTGTTGGCATTAGCAGATTTTCTCGTAATAATGGGGCGCTGTAGGGTCGTATTTTCCCAGATTCGGTCATTACCATAGACCCATTTTCATTTAAAACAATATCGGGCTTGATCTTACCGAGCCATTTTTTGTGTAATCTTGCAATATTATCTCGGGCTTTGATAAATCGTTCTGGTCCGCTTTGAGATTCATAATGGATAACAACACTTGCTGGCTGATAAACAAGTTTTTTTCCTTGTTCTCCGAGCTTAAAACACAGGTCGATATCCTCATAGCCGTTCCAGTATTTTTCATCAAACCCGCCTATCTTTTTAAAATCAGCTTTGTTGATTAAGACACAAGCGGCAGTCAGCGCCTGATATTGTGTGGTCTTATTCGCCTCCGGTGCCTCTGCCGGTTTGTTAACATGATTATTTCTTGCTTGCAGCGGATCTTTATTTTTTCGGTCATCAACAATTATAACACCACCGTGTTGAATGGTTCCGCGGGAATAGAGGAGCTTGCTTCCTACGGCAGCAACAGAGGCGTCCTTTTCGGCGACATGCAGAAGTGGTTCCAGCCATCCTTTTCTAACTTCAGTGTCATTGTTGAGGAATAGGAGATAAGTGCCTTGAGCGGCATCGGCACCCTGGTTACAAGCTTTAGCAAAACCAAAATTCTGCTTGTTTTCGAGCAACTTGTAGTTTTTGTTCTCCTCAACAAGTCCTTTCAGCCACGGAACTGTGTTGTCTGTTGACCCATTATCCACAAAGATGATTTCATGAGGTTCCGGAGTGTGCATTTGCAGGCTCTTCACGCATTTCTTTGTGAATTCAAGCTTATTAAAAGTCAGGATAATTATTGAAGTCATTCCGCCAATTGCTTCTTGTTGGCAATGAAGCATCGGCTGCAAAGGATTATCTGGATCCGTATTATGCCCCAGAAGCATCGTTTTTTCTCCGATAAAGTTGTTATCTGTTTGGGAACGAAAACTGGCGTGGGTTGGACTGAACCATGTGATGCCCCACAGTTCTTCAGGGGGAGGCACATTGCCTGGCCCATAGTGTGCTACTAACTTGGCGTAGAGGCGATCAGTGCTTTCTTGAACCAGATCGTTTGTTTTGGCAAATTCTTCAGTTTTGAAACTAACCTGGCCCTCGTGGTAGATAAAAGTATCGGTGGCAACCAGTAACCTGTAGCCAAACCGGCGCAGCCGCCAGGAAATATCCAGATTGTCGTTACCCGGTAAGAGGTCTTCGTCCAGTAACCCCACTTCGTTGAGCGCCTGGCGCGATAGCACCATGCAAAAACCCATGAGGAGTCTGGTCTCTACGCTTTGACCCCGGTTACAATCAAGCAGGGTTAACAAGGTAGCGAGGTCAAATTCTTTTGGGCTGTCCTTAGGCAGATAAGGTTGGAATTTTTGTAAACCGTCTACGTAGTCGAAGGTGGGGCCAACCGCGCCAATGGCGGGGGTAAAGTGAGGCAACAATTTATTCAACCAATCAGGGGTAACAAAGGAATCGGGATTGAGCAAAACCACATAATCCGATTGGGTAGCGCGGACACCCTGATTACAGGCGGCAGAGTAACCCAGGTTGTTGTTATTAAGAATGGTTGTGATACGATTTCCATATCCGGCCAGAATGGCTCGTGTATTATCAATGGATGCATTATCAACAACGATCACCTCAAATGGCTGCCGCGTACAAGCAAAGATGCTGTTTAAGTAAGCCTTCAGGGTTTTCGCCGAATTACAAGTGACCGTAATGATACTAACCGAGGGTAGCTCATTACGGGGTAATTCCTTTCTGGCCTCCTCCATACGTTGACAAAATTCGTCCGCATCCAACTCTTGACTTCTGATCAGATGGTTTCGTGCCGTGAGGAGGACAACCGCCCAGTTAGTCCAACGGCTCACTGCTTCCATGTATTCTGTTCGGTTGGTTAAGAATAAACCATTGTCATAGGAATCTTTGGTGATATGCCACCATTGGGTCGTTCCATCGATTTGCGTTTGAATTCGTTGCTGCTCCTGTCCCTGATGTAATCGAAAAAAACTGAGGGTTTCAGAGATGTAGACGCATCGTCTGTTTGCGATTATCCTCAACCAGCTTGCAACATCGGCAATATGCGTATAAACTCTACCTAAGTAATAACCAAGGCCAGGAGACATATCCTCTACCTTAAAAAGGACAGTTGTTGGTTCCCCGATGAAGTTGAGTTGATTTTTCAAAACAAAATTCCCCAGGTCATTCCCGTTCAGGATGGTATCTTGCTCGAAGAGTTTCTGGGTGGCGGCAATAGGAGCGAGATAGGCACCTGTTTCATTAATTAATTGTCGGCAAGAGGTAACCAGGCCTATGTTCTCATACTCAAGAAAGTAATGCATCATTTTCACGGTTTTATCAGGATGGAAAAGATCGTCATCCAATAAATAACTGCGGTATTCACCGGTTTCCAGTTCTAGGCATTTTTCCCAGTTTTCGCCTACTGACATACCTTTTTTTCTGTAGTATTTAATCTTAGAGTGTTTTTCCAAATATGGCTCAATCATTTGTCTGCTGGCTTCGTCGTCTCCGTTGTCACTGACGATGATCTCAGTATTCCTATAGGTCTGCTTGAGCGCAGTATTGAGCGCAAGCTCAAGATAGTGGGGGCGATTGTGGGTTGGAATAAGGATACTGACGAGAGGAAAAAGGTCTTTTGAATATTCATCAAGAAATTGGTTTCGACCTGCCTCATCTTCGCTTTTTAAGACAAAGAGCTTTTCATTATAACAACACCAAGGTTCTGCTAGTTGCGGCACAGCAACCGTATATCCGGCCCGCTCCATTTCCAGGACTTGAGCAAGCTCGGCATAAAGTTGTGAGTCAAACAAATCTTCCCGCCAGGGAACATCACGCTGAGTTGCCAGAAGCATTCCGTCAAGGGCACGTACTTTCTCGTATTCGCCCGTAATCTTCGCAAAGATCTTTAACTCATGCGGATCTTTCTGATTTTCGTAAACTTTCCCGCATTTATAGTTCGAATCCCACCAAACTCCATTTGTTGGAATTGTTTTTGAACCGAGCACCCCAATCATACCAAGACAGGGTTGATCTTTAAACAATTTGATTAGGTCAAGCAAAAAGTTCTTATGAATGATCATCGTTTCCTGATGAAGATAGACTTTATATTTCGCTTCTGTTGTTTTTACCGCCAGATTGTAAGAAGCTGCAAGGTTGCTGACATTTTGGAGTACAATTCTCTCAATTTCAAGTCCCTCCGGTACGCGAAGTTCATCAAGATGCTTAAGGCACGCTTGATACACCTGTTCATCCTTGACCCAGGTTATGAAAGCGATTTTGTTATCATTCACTTAAATCCTCCTATGCGCATCTGGTGGGAAAAATGTGTTTTTTCCCATATACCTCTATCCGCATTCTTCCTTGAGTTATTCACTGAAATCCTAATATTATTCTACTTGCGGACAATTATGATATATCCAGTCTTAAATTTGCAACATTTGGGTTATAGTAGTCATCAAAATAAAACATCTCCCTTACCTCTTCCGAGCATATGCAGCTTTTGCTCGTAAAAAGGCCATATAACATATCAACAATTTCATTATTGAAAACCCGGCGCAAAAGCCGGTCATCAAAAACCATCATGTCATTAATAAATTGTTCTATCCCGGAGTGGCATTCGTCAATTTTTCTGAAATCTCTCTTTAATTCTCTTTTTTCAAAAACAGGCAGGCCATTCTTTTCGAATTTAACCAATTGCTCATCAGGAGAAGAAAACACGATCTCACCAAACAAGAATTTCATGGCCAAATTGGTTCTGCTTGTATGAGGTGACACATATTCATCATAAAGCGAGTAGCATTTATCAAGGGGACTGCAAACATCAAGCATATCAAGTTCTTTTGCAAAATAGAAACCGGTCAGCTCCTTCTCCATGATATTTGCTATGAAGCTTTGCGTAATTCCCCGTCCGACAAAGTTGACACATCCTATCATATCACCATGCATCAATCCCAAGGAATGTATATATTCAATGTAACTCTGACATTCCGCCTCTGAGTTTTTCAATATCTTTTCTTTATAGAGACTTATCGTATGGGCAATAAGGTCTTCGTTATTAATTTCATAACATTGTTTTTCCGCAAGGGGATCCCCTGAATCAGGGAAGACGCATAGCGCTGTTGATAACAGTTGCTGATATCTGATTTTTTTTGTTTTGCAGAGGTTGTTGATAATGAACTCAATATCACCCTCGTTTTTGATTGCCGCTACGCTTGCAGCCCTTCTTGACGTTAAGAAATAAACAGCTTCTGCTGATTCAATGCTAAAATAGTCAACCATTTTTTTGTATAATTTATTCAGTATGTATCCGTCTCTTGCAAAAAAAAGCAACTTGTCAATTTTGCATTGCCTGGACTTATTAATTAACCACAACAAATAACTCAGAACCAGCGGTCCGAACGACAGATACCCCAGACTGAACGGATTATCGATAGGCAGACAACCTCTGTTCTTGTTGAGTATAAAAGGATCGTTAAGAAATTTCGCTGCCAGTTGCCCCAGCAACACACTGTCGTCAATAGTCCTTGCAGATTTGCATAAACAACTAAGGGCTGGGTTTGAAACCAAACCATAAGCGCTTTCAATCTTAAAAGTGTTAACATGGCACCTTTGCGCCATTTCGATATCGGTCAATTGATTGTCTCCGATGTGCAAAATCCGGCGGCCTTTATACGATTGACTTACCTGCTGCCACATGTCACCAAGGTATTTCAGCTTCCTCTCCTCGCAGGATATCAGGAGTTGGTCAAAATCTTTTATCCCGCACTTTTCCAGCAGCAGGACAACATGTTTTCTCGTTAGAAAAGAATCTGTCGTGATCAGGACAATCTTATGTTGTATCTTTGCATACTCATAACACTGAACCATTGCTGCTCGTAGCGTGCAGTATTTTAATTCCGTTTCAATTTCAATCTGTTTTATTTTCTGTATGAGTTTGTTGTCGCAGTGCAGCAACTCCCGTAGTGTGTTATAAATATCATGAATCGTACAATATTTGTCGTTATGTCTATAGCAATGATGTTCCGCCTCGATCCGCTTGCCTTTAAAATCAATACAAAGATGATGCTTTTCCCTCAATTCCCTTTCTACTAGATCAAATATATCCGTGGGTAGTAGGACTTTCCTCATGATTAATGTGTCAAAAAGATCGAAAGAAATAATCTCGTTTTCATCAATTTCTTTTTTCAGGTCTTCAATGGTGGTTCCACAAGGTTGCGTATTTTTGACGGATTCGTTAATCTCCGAAGGTATGGTACCATTGATATAAGAGATATCAATGCCATGCTCTGTTTTTAAGAATTTGACCCTCCGATAGATGAGCGGTGCAACGGACATGTTGGCTACAATGATAATGCATTTTGCCTTTTCAATTACTTCCTCATAAGACAACATCGGTTGATCATAAACGTTTTCCTTCGCGGAATCTTTATCCATCAGGCCAACAACTTTAAATCCTTTGATATTTTCGAGCAGAAGTTTGGTTTTTTCGCCGATGCCATACAAGGCTATCGGCGTTTCTCCGTCCTGGAATATTTTGAAATTTATATTGAAGGCGTCTAAAAAAAACCTGTCGCTACTGTTCATTTATCGCCAAATCAGTTTATTCATATATTTCCTTCAATCTTTCTACATCGCGATCCAATACGTCTTCGGGGAAAGGTCTGCATTGAACTATAGTACATTTTTCGCAAACACCCCCAAAGGCGACGCTTCCATCAAGCATTTTACGCTGGCATTGTCGGAGGACTTTGCTCTGCCATATATCGGTCAGGGGTTGTGTGTTGCAATCGCCAATGCCCATCATTGATTCGTTGGAACAAGGGACGACTCTTCCATCCGGGCAGATGGTTATTAAATGAAAAGGTTGAGGGCATATTCGAATCGGAGGCAGCTTCACGCCCAGCGCATTGTAATCCGGTGTTCCATCTTTAAGCCAGACGCTGTAATCGATTCCCTGAACATTCGGGACAACGGATTCTATCGCGTATAAGTCACAATAATCCCCAAACAACTGAACAAACTTTCTTTCATCATCTTTGTCATCCAGAACGCAATTCATGGTTTTTATGTACACTCTTGTTTTTCCGCCCAAACGGATATTTTCTTCATAAAAGAAGCGTGCATTGCTTACAATTTGATCGAAATCAACATTCGCGTCACACATTTCCCTGTATTTCCCTGATGAAAGACCATAAACAGATATCCTGATTTGCGAAAGCCCGGCATTTATCAGTGATGTTGATATTTCCGGGGTTAAAAGTATTGCGTTAGTGATGAGTTCAATTTTCTCTGCAATTTGATTTTCTGAGGCATACCTGACCATTTTCACGATATTTTTATCTAATAATGATTCTCCGGCGCCGCAGAAACGTAACAGCTTTATTTTGTTCCTGAAGCCCTTCATATCATCTATGATCTTCCTGAAAAGATCCAGGTCCATAATTTTCTTTGTTGAAAGTTTAGGCCTTTTTTCCTTCGGCAGACCATAATGACAGAATTTGCATGACAGATTGCAGGCATACATATCAAATATTTGAACGATTAAGGGGTGATCAAGGGGAATGGCGTCTGCCAGTTTTATTCTTGCGCCTGTGGGTGCAGACACTCCAGTAATATTTTTTATTGTCATAAATGATACCTCCATATGAATTTTTTGGCCGTTCACCCCTGAGGATGTCGGGTGACAGCAACCATACGCTATGCTTCTTGGCGGTGCTCATTAGGCGCTTCCGGCAATACCAGACGGTCAATCAGGTTAGCCATGTTGAAGACCCTTTTAACTCCTGGGTGTTCAACCGCCACGGTCGCCTTAATATTGGTATAGTAATCCGAGGGAAGCGCCACCACGGCCTGTATGCCCTGTGCATTGATGACAGCGGGTGAGAAAATTTTCTTTCCCAGGATGGTCGCATGCTGAGCACTTTCACTGATATCAATCAGGTAAATATTCTCATTGGCCAAAACAGTGAACTTTTTGATAACATTCACTGCGTAAGCTGCCATGCCCCATAAGGCAACTTTGGAGTATTGCGCCAGGATAGCCGCTACATTCTTTTCGATCATCTTCAGAATGTTTGAATCAAATGGGATGTGTAGTCTTTGGTGGCATTTTCTGCAATTAACCCGGTTCGTAGTGAACAGCTTTACGTTTTGCCAATCATTCTTCTCTCCGCACAGCTCGCATTCACCGGTCATGTCGACTCGCCCGGCAGAGGCATATACACGGTAGATGTGATAATTGACCGGTCGTAGCTCATCCATCTGCGCATCATATATCTCCCGCATCAAGTTCCCGAATTCCTGATCAGCCATCTTTGACAAGTTGATCTGTGGGCAACCGTCGCGGAGAAATTTGACTTTATCTTTTATGATTCCTCGCTCACACGCCTGTTTGTAGATAAAGGTCCCCGGGTAAGAGATAATCGGTGCAAGCTTCAGTGAATATTCTTTGTGAGCTTGCCACCAGTTCAGGCTGTTTCTTGCTGTCTCCACAGTCTCTTCTGGGTCTCCGAAGATCAGATTGCCTTGCGAAATCATACCAAAATCGTACACCATCTTAAGGGCTTTCTCGGTTTGTTCAATGGTGATGTGCTTTCGCATACTCTTCAAGACACGGTTGTCGGCACTTTCAATTCCAAATCCCATCTGGATGCACCCGCTCTCCTTGATCACGGGAAGCATCTCCGGTATGACGTCATCCACCCGGAAGGCTGCGGACCATTTCAGATTATAGGGTTTGATCCGCGTGCAAAAGTCCTTTAGTCTTTCGAAGTTTTTTGAAAAAAGTTCGTCAAACAGGAACAAGCATTCGACTGAATACTGTGAAACCAAGTAATCCATCTCCTCGAAAAAACTATCCAACGATCGTTTTCGATACCTGTGTCCAGAGGTGTGGAAGCAAAAAGTGCAATTGAAAGGACAGGAACGGCTGGAGATCATGGAGACCGTATTTTTGTGGTGCATTCCATTAATGCTTGAACCAGCAGCAATGTTCTTCCGGATTTCGAAGCCTTCGTAGTCGGGCCAAGGAAGACCATTAAGATTATCAATTTCCTTGCGTGGATTCGTCACAACATAATGTTCGCCATGCCTGAAGACCAAACCATTAATGCGCTGCAAATCGGATCCGTTTTGCAGCGCATGGGCCAATTCACAACTGGTGATTTCTCCTTCGCCGACAACTCCGATGTCGGCAAGCTGCAAAGCTTCCATCGCCACCGCCGGTTCGGCAGTGATAATGCCTCCCCCGACCACCGTCAGAGTTTCTGCTTGTTTGGCTGCGCGAAGAATATCGTAAAGGACGCGGTATTGAACGGAAAGACCGCCTGTCATCACCACATCAATGCGGTTTTCTCTCACTTGATTGAGCACGATTTCAGCAACCTCTCCCTTCACATAGTTCAGGTTGAGGGTGTGAACCGAGAAGCCCTGCTTTTTAAGGGCGCTGGAGACGTAAGCAATGCCTAGCGGGAAAAGAGCTGTGTCATGCTCGTCCTCGATCATTCGCGGGGCTACAAGTAGAAAGTTTTTAACCTGCATTGATAAGAAGTCCTTTATTGTTGTATTTTATCAAATTTCCATGTCAAGGCATATTTATTCATTCACGATACGTGGCATTCAACCGTTATTTTTATGTAACTGCATTCCCGCAGGCACAGACGGTGCGTCAAACGGCATTAAACAATAACGGCAGGCATCAATATAACCGACATTCTCAAAAGCTTCGATAGCATCTGCCAGGCCCCGTTCATTGTGTGCATTAATATCAACACATTCGACCGCATGTTTCTCCAATACTCCTAACTCGACACCTGCATACTGGTGTGGGCACCGATATAAAATACTCTGATATAAACGATTGCAATTACGGAGTGTGCAGGCGTCAAAAACGGCCTTGAGCCTGCTTTCTTCTGTGTTGTGCAAATCAAAAGGCGTAAAATCCTGCCATTCAAAATTCTGAGTAAAGATATAAGGGACATTCTGCTCTTTGAGTATTTTCCTTGTTGCATATATGTTATCAAGTAACTTTCCTGTCGCCTGTTTTTCATAATTTGATACTTGCAGCATGAATCTCGGGTTCTTTAAGATTTGACACAATTCGACGCTTGGGACGATGGTTCCGTTTGTAAAAGATTTAATATAACCTATATTTTCAATCTCTAAAAGTTCTTCCACTAATTTTTTATAATCAGGGTGCATAAAGGGCTCTCCTCCAATCAACTCAACAAAAGTCAGAAATTGGCTGGATGCCGCTACCTTCTGAACATCTTCAATAATCACATCCTTGGGGATAAATTTGTGCTCTTTTTGAAAAGGGACAGCTTCGCAACAATGGATACATTTCAGGGTACAGGCCTGCCCGACAATATAGCCAAACCATGTAAAAGATTTGCTTCTCCAATCATCTTCAAGCGTGGTTGCGCAAGCTACTTTTTTTAAATAAGTCATACAAAGCAAGCAACCATGACGTTCAAAACCGCAATTTTCACATTCTACAAGATCAAGGGAAGTTCCATTAACTATTCTTTTGGAACATATGGGATATCTCAGCAATCGGTTTGTTTCAAATCCATTAAGGATCGTAATTTGATTGTTGTATTGCCTTACAATATCAGACAGTTGCTGTGTCATAGAGTCTAAATTTGCTGATACGAGAACAACCGTATCATTGGATAACTCACATAATCGCTGCGGTTCAAAAACAGGAATATTGTTTATTTGTTTGATTTTATCCGCCGCCCTGTCAATGTAAAAGTTTATTGCAATCCCTTGTTCTAACAATGTTTTTTCGAGCAACTGCCCAAGATAGCCGGCTGGATATATAACTATTTTATTCTTTCTTAATTGTTGCAGCAGTTCGTCTATCATTGGCTTGATCTTATCCAAATTTGGGTTTGTAGATGATATTTCCAGTAATGCATCTTTAATTATTTTTTTAATCATTTGATATCCCCTTTCACTTCTAAATAATCTGCACTGTTCCTCTGAAGTTGGTGCTATGTAATTGAGTGCGCATTTCCGGCAAGAATTTGGATTTCGGGATGAGCAGATTGAAGTCGTTAGGCAAGGTACTCAATTTATCAGAGGGTTCTATGGTGATTCCGTCGATACTACGCCCAATCTTTGCAGGGGAATTGTCGAACAGACGAGATACCCGGCCTGCAAGTTTGGGGCAACTTCCGAGTAACAACATGGCATATTGTGACACGCCCCATAATGCCAGGGAATGACCATCTTGAGGTATGTCTTCCCCGGTCAGGGGTGGAAGTGGAGACATGAAATAAGAGTTTGACGTTCTAATGGCATCAGGTTTCTTCAGTAACCCTGATAGTCTCCCCACAAGCACACGACACCTTATGTCATGAAGATATTTTGAAAAGGGTATTCCGTCTTCTTGTAGTATTTCAATGCCGGAGCGTCTGGCGAGCTCTGCGAGATGAAGTTGGCGAAAATGCGAGAGATGTTCGAAATGCATTTCTTCCCAACAGACAGCTTCCGGTGAGAGATATGAATCAGCGTCAGGGACTTCAATATAGACTAATGCATCCTTGGCATATTGTGCGAACAGACGGATCAGATGCATAGGGTTTATTAGATGTTCCACGACATGTGAAAATACAATGGCATGAATTCTCTGGAGTGGTTTTTGGGCGATGAATACATCCATGGATTCATACACCGGAAATCCTGATTTCCGGGCAACCTCGCAACTTTTTACCGAGGGTTCTATTCCAACAGCCTTTAATTCGCGGTAGCGACAGCGTGCAATAAATCCGCCCTGTCCACATCCATAATCAAGGATCAAATCATCGGTATCCGGCTTCAGTGCATCAATAATTCTATCGTAGCGTTCGTTGTTATCGTCAGAGATGCCTCCGCCTCCTCCGATATTGGAGGCAGCATAATGTTCATTCCGGAGGTAGTAATCCTGTAACTGTTTTTCCGTAAAAGCGATGTCGTCATACAGTATTCCGCATTCGTCACAACATATCAGCGTCTTTGTGCCGGGAATATTCAGATCGTCGAACAGGGCATAGCTAAGTCTGGCCAGTATATTGCCTGATTTGTTGTTACAGATTGGGCAGGCTCTCAGAGGCGTATAGTTATGTTTCATAAAATCAATTCCTGTCCATCATGACGGTGTTGCATAAAGCATCGAGCTGGGGATCGTCTCCCAGCATGCTGAGATAATGAAAGGGTGTTCCTCGCGTCTTTGATGCGAAGTCATCGAGAAACATATTAGAACCGTCATGGTGTATTGCTTTTTCAAAAATCTGTCTTTCTTCAGATTCTCCCAGCGATGCAAGAAACAGGTGTAAAGGGCTACCGTATTTCACACCGTCTATGGGTTGCGGTTGTAGCTGCCGCGGCTGTTTGGGAAGGTTGAGTATTTCATCAAACAGGACGTGAAAGGCTCTAACGCTGTGCTCAATGCCGCACTTTTCCACTACAAAGCGGTGACCGGCGACAGCAAGTTCATTACGTTCAGCGGGATTCTCCATCAGCATGTGAAGCGCTTCCGAGAAATCAGCGGCGCTCTTTGCAACAAGTCCTGTCTCACCATGACTGATGATTGCTTCCTCGGGAGGATTGGACAAGACCACAGGGACTGCTCCATAGGCCATTGCTTCAATCAACACCTGTTCTCCCGTACCATAGTGCCTCGGTGACAGCGGGTAGGCAAAAGCATGAAGTTGTCTGTAAATTACCTTCGGATTGGTCACGGGTCCGAGAATATGGAAGCGGGAGGTGAGGTTCATAGCTACCGCTTTCTTGCGAAGTTCCTCGTGCCCGGGACCGCCTGCCACAATGCAGGGAGTAGGAATGTTGGCGTTGGCGCACATACTAAGGAAGTCGTGATGCATTTTGACAGATTCTACCGTGCCGACATAGCCTGCCTGAAATGGATTTACTTTTTCACAGACATTTTCAGTGTCCTCGGGTATTCCGGAACAACTGCGGATGACACGAAGCTTTGCTTTGGTTTGTTCTGGCAACATTTGAACAGCAGGCACTGTGAAGGATGTTTTGGATGTAAAGACAAATCTGTCCGGCATGTTGAATAGGGCGGGGAAAAAGGCCTGCGGCGGAAAGAAACCATTTACATGTGACCACATGATGAGCCTTGCAGGCGGAAGTCCTTGAAACAAAAGCTGCATCATCAGAGGATGATTCCACCAGTGTGCCAGAACAATGTCGGCCACATTCAGAAGGGTCAGAAACTCTGCATGTTTTTTGGTTGTTATCTCGTCGATCCAGGGAATATGATTTCTCTCGAAGTGCATTTTTGTGACTTCGTTCAGATATTCCAGGGAGGCTACCGTATGTTTGTACGGGCATTCCGGAATGGATTCTGCCGCAAGAATGGCCCGTAACACCGTGCCGACACCGCCGCCTGCATGAGGGATGATATGGAGAATGTTGTATCTAAGTCTCATCTCAGTATCGTTCCTCTTCGCTAATTGTTGCGTAGACTCCGCAGTAACGGTGAATGCCATACTTCCTGCATCTGGTGCATAGAGGCGACACCATCCGGCAGGTGGTTATGATTTCTATGGGGGTCGTAAGGAAGTTATCTGCGCAAGTGTTTCCGTCGGGATCGTAGAACATCATGCAAGTGGATACGGAGAGATCGGCATTGATCATCACAACTCTGAGCGCATCGCAGTCCAGGGATGCTTCCGCTTTGGCCATGGTCAGTCCTTCATCAATATCCACCAACAGCAACTCTCTTGCACGCTTTGCTGCATCGGGAAGCGGTTTGCCTTCACAGTATCCTAATACATCATCAAGAGAAATCAGGTAAGCCGGTACGGGATGGAATTCAAAATCGTGCCTTTTACACATGGCGGCCAATTCTCCCTGTTGAGCCTCCGTACTGTGATTATAACGGTGGTAGTAAAGTTCAACTTTCATTTCAGGATAAATTTCCCGCCGCAACCTGGCAATGGTTTCAACATTTGAAACAAAAGAATTCCAGTTGCCACCGGTGTGCGTGATCGCGTAACTTTCACCTGTGCCGGAGACGGATATACGCAGGCACTCCGGGCGCGATTCAATGATGGCAAGAAAGTCCGCCGCGTAGTTCAGATTACTTGATATTGTGCAAAGTATGCCCTTTGTTCTAGCGTAGCGTATCATGTCGGGGAGGCGTTTGTTAATAGTGGGCTCACCCCATTGATAAAGCTGAATATTGCCGACAAAGGGGTCTTCGCGGCTTATTTTATCAATAACCTTTGTGAATGATTCCATATCCATCATGGTTAAGTTGCGGTTAGTGGGGCGCCGCTCAGCCCTTGGGCAGGAGATGCAATGCAGGTTGCAGACACCCGAGGCTTCAACAGCATAGTCGCGGGGTTTCAGGGAGCTGTATGGAAGATAATTAAGACCTTCGGTGAAACCATGTGATTCAAGGTAGGTGGCTATGTCGCGTTCGAAGAAAAATGTTGCAATGATTACGAATAGAGAACCGGCTGCGCCAGCTTCGCTTAAAACCGCCGGAGTCAATACTGGAATTCCTGCTAAAGAGCGGCCTTGCAAGTCCGGGTTTCTGTCGATAAATCCAGCAGCCTCGATTCCCCGTTGCTGGAGCTTATGGGCCACGCCGCGTCCTTGGTTTCCGGCGCCATAAATCAGAATTTTTCTGCCTTCGGTGACCTTGCCAGTCAATAGTTTGATGCTATCCGTCATTGACCGGTCTCCAGATTGTTGAGATGCATTTCCGCAAGATAGACAGCCGTGAACTGGTGTATCGCCCTTTTTCTGCATTCGACACAGAGTCTCTTTTTCTTCCGTTCGATGATCTCTGAAAGCGGTGTATCGAGGAAATTGTCAGCAATAAACGGGCGAAAGAATACGCCGCATTCGCGTACCCGGCAATCCCAGTTAATGGGAAAGGTTCTTTCCTCGCAGCAGGGAAGCTCTGCCAGATTGCGCGCTCTGGCGATACCTTCCTCCAGGGGCATGAGGAGCATGGGGAGGGTTTTTTTTGCCTCCGGCGAGAGTTCCTTGCCATCCACAAAATCCATCACAGAGTCAAGGGGGTAGAGATAAGCATTGTTAGGGATAAATATCAGCGACAGGTCCTTGCAGAGTGATTCTATACGGCGGTAGTCCTCGCCGATATTGTGTTTGTAAAGGTGATAGTTGAGGATAATCTGCATTCCCGGATGGAGGGTATCGCGGAGATGGGCCAGCTTGTGCAGGTTGGACAGGAAAACCTTCCATTTTCCTCCAGTATGAGTCTTTTCATAGTTTTCCGCCCATCCTGAACAGGAGATTTTGAACCAGTCCGGCCGGGCCTCAACCACGGCATCTAAATTTTTAGCGTAATTCAGATTGGAAGAAATGGCCGAGAGCACCTTGGCTTCTCTTGTGATGGTAACGATTGCGGGCAGTTCCGGATTGAGCAGCGGTTCTCCCCATGTGTAAAGCTGTACGCTTCCCAACAATGGAATTTCTCTGATGAGTTTTTCGAGCACCTTTTTATAAGTAGATGCAGACATGAAACCGGCAGGTGGTTGATGCTTGTCGTTCCCCCTTGGACAAGATATACATCTAAGATTACACATACCTGAAACATCCACGCTGGGGTCAATATCATTGAGGTCTTCGCAAAGGATGTAGTCTTTCCCTTTGGGAAAGCCCGCCTGTTCGCAAAGCCCGGCAATTTCCGGAGAATTATGTCCCGAGCCCGTTATGATGATTCCATTGCCTGCGCGGACGCTCGCAAAGGCATCATCGGGTTTGTGGATGGAATAGCCGAGGGCTTTCCTGCCCTGCAAAGAAGGGGATTTATCAATGAAGGATTCTACGGAAATTCCATTTCGCTCCAACGACCGGCATACTCCCTGACCGACGATCATGGCACCCCAAATAAAGACCTTTTTGTTCAAACAGAGTTGGCGTAGTTCTTCAAGATTAATCATGGTTTATTCTTCCTTTTGCACCGGAATGCTGGATTTGGTAGCAATAAGCTTTTCATCGCCATAGACGCAATAAGCCCGATGAATACCCTTTTTCATGCACAGTCGGCAATGTTCGCTGTTTATACGGGTAGTCTCGATTTCATCGAGACTTGCGGACATGAAATCCTTGTCAAAAAGTTTAAGCGCGGGATCGTACCACTCCATACAATGTGCTACGGAAAGATCCCAATCAATCCATAAATGGTCCATGTAGAAGCATGGTCGGTGACGTTCGGAGTGTGCAATGCCCATAACTTCTTCAACGCCAAGGAACTGGAGTTTTCTGGTTTGAGAAGCGGCGTCTGTGATCGGTTTGCCGTCGATCACAAGGTCGATATTGTCCAGCGGTGCCAGCGCAGCATGACGGTATCGCAATATAAAACCAAGTTCGTTACAAAGTGATTGGATTTTGAAAAAATCCTGCCGGTTATGTTCGTAGATGTGGAAGAAAAATTCGATGATCATATCCGGGTGATGACATTGCCTGTATTCGGAAAGTTTCCGGCAGTTGGTGTGGAAGGTTTCCCAACGTGCACCGGTGTGAGTGGTCTCGTAGTTTTCTCCCCAGCCTGAATTAGAGATGCGGAACCAGTCGGGGCCAGCCTTTACAACATTTTCGAAATTCTTCGTCATTGCCAGATTGCTCGATATCGCGGAAAGAAGTCCTTTCTCCCTTGTGATCTCTATGATGTCGGGCAATACAGGATTGAGAAGAGGCTCGCCCCAGTTGTAAAGCGTTATTATACCTGTCCAGGGATCGTCCTGAAGTATTTTGTCTACAAGGCTTTCGTATGTTTTTGCGGACATGAAGCCCGGTTTGCGATGCCGCGGCCAATTGCCGCGAGGGCAGGATATGCAATGAAGGTTGCACATGCCGGCAACATCAACCTGGTAATTGAAACGTCGTAGCTCACCATAGACGGCAAAATCCGCGTTTTTTTGCCAGCCTTCCGCAATGCATATTTCGGAAATTTCATCAGCGAAGAATCCTGATGCCACAATAATGAATGCTTTTTGAGGCGATGTCCCGGCAAAAAAAATGCCGGGATTTGTTATGGATAAACCAAAAGCGGAAGTGCCGGCAAGAGATGGCGAACTGTCGATATATCCGGTTGCATGAATACCATGCCTTGTCAATGCGAGGCGGGTCGCGTAGCCTTCATGGCGCGCGCCCCAAATGTAGACATTACGTCCCCCAATCAGTTTTACGAGGTTTTTGGAATTCTGTGAATTGTTTGTGTCCATAATTTGTAATACCCTTTCAATGTCAATTTTGACTGATGTTGCATAGTATCTCAGTCTTCTAAAGGCACAAATGATGATTTTGACGAGAGATCTATTGAACAGTTACACTGTTGTATGGTTTCCAACAATCCCTCTTCAAGTGAAAAACAATATCTCCACCCCAAATTCCGCAACCGTGCATTATCCCCGCAAATGAACGGTGGCTCCCAGTTACGGTAGGGCAGTGCGCCCAACTTTATTAAATCACTGCGGTTCATCAGTTTGCCGAGCATTTCCAGCAATTGACGGATTGACACGGGTGACCCAGTTGAAATATTAAATACGCCGTCAGCCTGTTTTTCCATTAAAGTGCAAAAGGCTGTGGCAACATCAGCAACATGTATGTAATCCCGGACTTGATCTCCGGGGCTGGCCGGGAAAGGGATGCCCTGCTTTAAGGCCTTAATAGCTGCCGGCACCAGCCGCCTTTGATCCTCCTGCGGCCCGTAAGGATAAAATACCCGACCCCAGGCAAAAGAAATTTTGGCCTGCGTAGCTAACTGGCTGCCCAAAAGGCAACAGGAGAGTTTTGCTGCCGCATACAGGCTTGTCGGACGAGCGGGTGTGTCTTCGTGAAGATAGCCGAAGTTCATATCGTATTCAAAGCAGGTTCCCGCAGCGACAATTTGACGGCATCCTGCTTTGATGAGTGTTTGGAAGAGAGATAGGCTCGACGCAAGCGATTGGATATTTTGCATCGAATCGAGATATTTGCCTGGTTCGGCATACCAGGCTAGATGGATGCAGGCTTCCGGTTGGAACCTGTTAATGGATTTCTCCAAAAGAGCAGCATCCTCAAGCGTTCCGGCGATCGTATCAATTTGTGTATACATCGGCTGCAAGCTGGTCATAGGATCATCCGGTATGGATAGGACGGTGACCTGATGGTTTCTGAGCAGCAGGGCTCTTATGATATGAGCGCCGATAAAGCCGGAAGCGCCGGTTACGAATACTCTCATCGCTTTGCCTCCCAATCCGGATAGGATGCATCCTTCTTAGAGACGACCATAACCGGAAGTGGCCATTCAATTTTAAATGCCGGGTCATTCCATCGGACACCCTGCTCGCTTGCCGGGTGATAGAAGGCGGAGACTTGATATAAGACCTCTGTCTGTTGCACCATGGTCTGGTAGCCGTGGGCGAAACCTTCCGGGATATAAAGCAACTGATGATTTTTTTCAGATAGCTCAGCCGAGAACCATTTCTTGAACGTTGACGATTGGGGACGCAGATCGACAATGACATCGTAAATGGCGCCCATGGTACATCGGACAAGTTTTACTTCGGCATGGGGATTGTCTTGATAATGCATACCTCGCAACGTGCCTTTTGTTTTATTGAAGGAGATGTTGCACTGGACTATATTGGGATTTAAACCATGGTCTTCAAATTCGCGCCAGCAGAAAACCCGGGTAAAGAAACCCCGCTCGTCTTCAATGAGATCAGGCGTGATGATAAAAGCCCCGTTGAGTCTGGTTTCGGTGAATTTCATTCTTCAACCCATGCGATGTGCTTGCTTTTCGCGTCCTCCAGATAATGATTGAGATGTTCGTCGCTTAATATTTTGTTAGATTCATAAAAGGCTTTATACCAAAGGGTGGTTTTCGCAATGGCATCCATTCCCTTCCAGACCGGCACCCATTTTAATTTTGCTCGGGCTTTAGAGCAGTCGAGCCGGAGCATGCCTGCTTCGTGCGGCTGATCGGGTGTTTGATTTATTTCATAATCAATCTTTGGCCAAACCCTTTCTACCTGCTTTACGATTTCGCCGACTGTTATATTCTCCTCTTCGAAGGGGCCGAAGTTCCATGCTTCGGCAAATTCTTTCCGGCCCTCTATTAGTTTCTGGCCGAGGAGCAGGTATCCGCTCAAGGGCTCAAGGACGTGCTGCCACGGACGGGTTGCTTTTGGATTTCTTATAGGGACTTTTTCGTTCTTGCTGATAGCCCTCATAATATCCGGTATTAGTCTATCATCCGCCCAATCGCCGCCGCCGATGACATTACCTGCCCGGGCACTTGCCAAGAGGATATTGTGGTTTTTGCCATAATCATTGAGATTGAAGAAGGAATTGCGATAACTTGAGGTGACGATTTCAGCGCACCCTTTGGAGGCGCTGTATGGATCATGGCCGCCCACAGGATCATTTTCCCGATATCCCCAAACCCATTCTCTGTTCTCGTAGCACTTGTCGCTGGTGATATTTACAATTGCCCTCACGGAGCTTGTTTTCCGGCATGTCTCAAGCAGGTTTGCTGTTCCCATCACATTTGTTTCAAATGTCTCTGTGGGATTTTTGTACGAATATCTTACCAGGGCTTGTGCTGCAAGATGGAAAACAATCTCCGGTTTGTGATTGTGCAGAGCGGAGTGTATTGCGTTTATATCCCGTATATCCCCCTCAATAGAGGGCATATCAAGTTTTATCAATTGAAAATGATTTGGTTGAGACGGAGGATCAAGAGAAAACCCGATGACATCTGCCCCAAGCTCTTTCAGCCATAAGGCAAGCCAGGAGCCTTTGAAACCTGAATGTCCGGTAATAAGAACCCGTTTATTTTTCCAAAAGGTATGTTCTATCAATTACCTTGCCTCAATCCCAAATTTTCCAGGGGGCATTGTCTTTGCTCCAAAGTTCTTCCAATAGCGCCTTATCACGCATCATATCCAAGGGCTGCCAGAAGCCGCGGTGCCGGTAGGCCATGAACTGCTGATCTGCCGATATCCTTTGCAGGGAATCCAGTTCGAGATTAACGCTGTCTTCGCTAAGATAATCAAAAACCTCAGGTTGCATCACAAAAAATCCACCGTTGATCCAACTGTCGTCACCTCTTGGTTTTTCCCTGAATCCCTCCACTACATCGGAGTCGGAGATATTTAATGCCCCAAACCTGCCGAGCGGCTGAGCCGCGGTAACCGTGACATACTTCCCGTGAGATTTATGGAATTTTATTAATTCATCGATATTCACATCTGACAGGCCATCGCCGTAAGTCAACATAAAAGGCTCATTACCCACATATTTTTGCACACGCTTGACTCTGCCCCCGGTCATTGTTGATAAACCAGTATCCACCAAAGTGACGGTCCATTTTTCCGCAGAGTGCTGGTGAGTGAACATCTCTCTCCCGTTTCGGAAATTGAAGGTTACATCCGACTCATAAACGAGATAATTTAGAAAGAATTCCTTAACTGCATTGCCCTTGTATCCAAGACATATAATAAAATCATTGTAGCCATAGTGAGAATAAATCTTCATTATGTGCCAGAGAATCGGTCGATCACCAATTTCAATCATGGGTTTCGGCTTTAAGTGCGACTCTTCACTGATGCGCGTACCCATGCCGCCAGCCAGAATAACCACTTTCATGCTGCCTCCATACAATCAGGATATGAAATATAATTAGCAAGTATCATGCCAAAATATAAATATATACTATGCAAAGACTTCATGGGTGCTTATTCTGTTTGCAAATGCCAATAAATCCTTCCTGCTGTATATTAAATCACTGCGGGTAATTCCCCGGACCTGATCCGGGGGCGAAAGCCGGGATCCAGAAATGCAAATTCAGCCCTGATTTTGTATCACATCTTGTGGATTATGAAAATAATGACAGCTCAAGCGGCGAGGCATGACAATAATTTGACAATATTATTTTGAATCGATCAGCTTCTATAAAAGTTTTGAAAATATCCTACTATCGGTTTCTTTCAGATCATTCCGGAACTTGTCTTAATCTTATTCTCCGAGGAAAACCGTTTATGTCTCTCGTTTTCATAAGCCATTTCAAACCCTTCACTAATCTTTGTCAGCAAGGATCTACACTCTTCAAGCGATTTTATATCAAGGGTAATTTGTACGCTTCTCAATCGCCTGAGGAGGTAAATATAGAGGCTGGAAAGATTTTTCGGTATCTCTCCGTAAGACCTATCAAGTGAATTGTCAAGGATTTCAATCGCTGTCGTGATTTTTGACAGCTCACGGTCCTTCAACAGATAGTTCTGATTTTCTATGGCATGTCTTACAATCTCAAACTTCTCCAAAAGAATTTGATAAACCTTGAGCAATACCTTCGGCTTGTCATCCACATCTACGCTTCTCTCAACATTGCGGTAGGCTTCGTATGGGTTCATCTATTCTCTCTTAGATAATTACCAGGTCTGTTTCCTGGCATCAGATGTATCAGACAAGAACGTCTTTAAGCTATTCGATTTGCTGATAAGGGACTCAAGGGCATTGTATCTGTTTCGCATCAGGTCAGCCTGTCGTTCAAATTGCTGATCCATTTCTGCGAGTCTGTCATCGAGGCTTGTTATCTCGTTCTGAATCGACTCTGTAATATCCTTCAGGGTCCCCGTATAAGGGTCTACATAGACATTCATCTTGTCATTCAGAGAGGTGCCGAAATTCTTGAGGAGGTTCACCACATCCGTCCTGTTGTTTAAGAGGGCTTTTTTGAGGGCATCGGTGTCCATGCTTATCGTGCCGTCGCTCGCAAAGGTTATGCCCGCAGAGGAAAGGTTTTTGTAAAGAGTATTGCTGCTTGTCTCGGCAAACAGCGCATTGGTAATGTTGTCTTTGATCACGGAGAGATTTACATCGCCGAGCAGGGCCTTGGAATCGGTGGCGCTGTATGTATTCTGATTTTTTATGGCAGTAAGTATATCACTGATACCCCCGATATACGTGGTAAGTTTATCGATTAGCGTATCGTTGTCTGCTAAGATTTTGACCTGTATGGGCGTGGCAGTGGCGGTCGTACCCGCCAGGTTGAGAGTTACCCCTTCTATTGCACTTGTCACCGCATTTGAGTGGGATGTTATAGCAAAGCCGTCTACTTTCAGGGAGGCATCCTGGCCTACGGTAATTGTATTCTTTCTCGTCCCCTCAAGTATGCCGAGCGTCTCCAGTACATTGTTCTGATCGGTCAGGTCCGACAGGCCCACGTTCGTAAGCTTCAGCTTGTAGGTCGTCACATAGTCATTGTCAGTGACGCTCACCACAGATGCCACGGTCCCCGAAGGAGCATCCGCATTTATGGCAGCGGTGATTGAATTGAGCGTAGCGGTGGAAAGGTTGATCGTGTAGGTCTTTCCCTTTATCGTCACCGTGCCCGACTGGGGATTATTGAGGCCAAGGAGTGTGCTGATCGTTTTGTCAGGCGTGTCGGCCTCGTTTGTACTGTCCCTGTATGTGTCACTCAAAACGTCAGAACCGGAGGCATGGGCAAGCTGTTCCGTGCCTGTGTGGAGTGTGAGCTGTTCCAGCACAGTCGAAACGTCCCCATTTTTCAGTGACATGCCTGCTGCACCTTCTGCGTCCGACTGGAGGGTAAGCCGGTATTCGGTATCGGAAACACCGATGATTGCCGCTGTAACACCGGAGCCTACACTGTTTATCTTGGTCATCACCCCGGCGAGAGTGTCGGTGGCGAGTATGCTGACGGCCTTGTTGTTTACCACGAGATCGCCTGCAACACCCAGGGCCGTATTTTTTGAGGTAAATACATCGGAGTTTATCTTTTCAGCCTTTGCAAGGGCAGAGACCTCCACAGAATATGTACCTGGACCTGCCGCAGTTCCTACAGTGACGTTCATCACATCAGCAGTCTTCACCTCCGAATTCGTACAGTAAAGAGAGGAATAAAAAAGCTTGTAGCCGTCATCGGAGTTGAACTTATCCTTATCGTTTATCAGCGTGGTCATAGCAGAAAGGGACGTATTAAATGACTGCCAGGCGGTAAGCTTGTTCTGATAGTCTGTTTTGCTCCTTGTATAAGGGGCCTCCATAGCAGTTTTCTTGGCGTCAATCGTCTTCTCGACAAGAGTCTCCCAGTCTATGCCGCTTATCACCCCGACGCCGGAAAAGCCTTTGCCGGTGCTGGTAGCGCTCTTAGTGTTGCTGGTAGTACTCGTAGTGTTGCTGGTAGGGCTCGTAGTAGTGCTGCTTATGGTTGTGCTATCGGCCATATGATTACACCCTCTTATTCGTTGTCCATTCTATGATCTGCTGAAATCTTTTCATAAAAGTTATTGAGTCGGCCCACGGGATCTGCCGTACGACCTCCTGGCTCTGGCTGTCAACAACCGTTATAACGACCCTGTCAATATCAGAATCATAGTTCATCCTTACATTCTTGGCAGACAGTGCTTCCTGCTTCACCTTTTCCGCAATCTTTGCAACCTCTTCGTTTCTATGTGGCGCCCGGATGTCCTTCGTTGCCTGCTTGTCACTCGAGGAAGTGATTTGCGTCTTAACGCCGGAAATATGTTTCGAAATATCTACATTCATGGCATCACATACCTTTTTTGGCTGCCCCCCTTGCGGGAGGGGGGCAGCATATCATCAGTCTTTATCCTTTCAACAGGGATAGTATCATCTGTGGCGCCTGGTTGGCCTGAGACAACATCGATATGCCTGACTGCTGCAGTATCTGGCCCTTGGTCATATCGGCCATCTCTGCGGCAAAGTCGGCATCCGTGATGGTCGAGTTTGCAGATTTTGTGTTCTCATACATGGATGTCATGTTATCGACCTGGAACTGGATCTGGTTCATGGTGGCGCCGATGGTTGCCTTATTTGAATTGATCGACCCAATGGCAACGTCCACAGCCGTGATATATGCCTGGGCGCTGGCAACGTTGGCCAAGCTTATGCCAGTGCCGTTTAAGGCTGTGGAGCCAACGGATGCCGCACTAACATAGTTCTGGCTGAAGGTTACCTGCTCAGATGAGCTGTTTGTGTCGCCCAACTGGAAGGTAAAGACGAAATTGCCGAAGACATCCTGATCGCCGTACTTGGTGGAAGTATTGATGTTGTCGAGTGCCGTTTCGAGTTTGTTCGATTCTATTTCGAGCTTGTCCCTGTCTACGGTATTCGATGATGAAGCCTGGGTTGCGAGCTCTTTCAACCGCAAGAGGATGTTGCTCACTGTATTCATAGCACTTTCTGAAGTCTGCAGCATGCCGATATCCTGGTTGCCGTTATCAATGCCTTTTGCCAGGGATGCAGCTTTCACGTTCAGTTTAAAAGAGATTGCCGCGCCGGCAGCGTCATCTTTTGACGAAGCCACCTTGGTACCTGAAGAGAGTCTCTGGAGAGCCTTGTCTTGCGTAGCCTGATTTGCTGATAAGTATTTCTGTGTACTGATCGCAGCGGTGTTTGTTGCAACTCTAAAAGCCATGATAAACCTCCTTGTTTTTTTGTTTTGGCATCATGCCATATTTTTTTGAGGGACTTGGATGAGGAACCTTTTCACCTCCCTTTGTTGTTGTCTGTCCCTTATGAATATATTATCGGCGACAGATCTCAAATCTTAAGTAAAATTTTAAGAATTTAATCAAGAGGGGGATTTAGCAGCAAATAAACCTATGCTCTGTTGCATATAAAGGGCAGCTTTCTTTTCATTTTTTTGAAGAAGCTCCTGGCCCAACCTGATGATATCCTCCAGGGACGGCTCCTTGTCCAGCGCCAAGGCCTGAAAAAGGTCCAGGGAGCATGCCAGCATCTTTTCCCAATCTTCTTTCAGGGCTGCAATATATATGTCAGCAGCCTTCATCTCGATATCTTTCTGACCATTTAGCCTATCCAGCAACCCTGATGCCTCTTCGTATCGGCACGTATCTATGTAGATCGTGAGCAGCCGTTTTGAAAGTTCACTGTCGCTGTCAAAAACAGGCCTCCATTCTGACGCCAGGGCTGTGGCCTTATCGAGGAGGCGAAGCTCTTCATAACAGAGCATGAGGGCCGACAGACAGTTTCTCGTCTTTTGACCCAACATTAAGGCTGTCTCAAGCTCGGAGGCGGCATCGGCCATATGCCCCCGGTAAATATGATACATCCCTTTCTTGTAGTGATACTTCCCGGTTCCAGGCGCCATTTTGGAGAGTACAGTGGTCAGACTCTCCGGGTCCCTCAGTATCATGAACGTATCGGATATTGAATCGAGCAGATGCGGATCGGTTCCACATTCTTTGAGCGCCTTTGTGGCATACTCTATTGCATCGAGTCGCTGCCCTTCCTTGGCACAGCAGAATCCTGCATGAGCGTGGAGCTCTGCGAGCATCTGGGGCTTGTTTACAGGGAAGATACCCATTTCAATGTCGGCCCTCTCGGCAGCCGCCAACTCTTTCAGGGCGTCAGGATAATTTCCTTCGCGCATGAGGACATTGCCCAGAAAATAATAGCTAAAAAAGTCTGCGCCGAAGTTGTTTTTCAAATCCGCTATATAGGTTTTTGCGTCCCCGTAACTGCATTGGGCAGCCAGCACATTGATCAGATCCAGATAAGACATCCGCCAGTATTCAGTAGTTCTGAAGAACCTGTCCTTTTTTGCATCCTCAATAATCTCTTTGTAGAGCGTCTCAGACTCTTTGACCCTGTGGAGTCCCATATTGGTCCTGGCCCGAAAAAACCTTACGATAATATCCCCTTTCTTTTCAGCCTGTTCCGCCTCCAGTATTTTGAGGTTTCTCTCAAGCTTCTGTACAATATTATCCGGGCTGTTATAACCATGATGCACTATTCGGAGTTGGGTGGTGAGGGTCGGTATGCCGGATCTTCTCAAAGAATAGTTGGGCTGCTCATGCACCCTCCCTTCGAACAAGATATCCTTTCTCCTGGGGAACAGACGTACCTGATAATACTCATCCTTGCGGTTTTCAAAAAGCAGTTGCACCAGAAAATGGAAAGCCTTTCCGCGATGCATTTTCAGGACTTCTCTCAGTTCACCCGGATGATTCGATTGAAATTCATCATCGCCGTCAAGCCACATAATATAATCCTTAGTGGCGTGCCTGAGGGATTCGTTCCTCGCTGCGGAAAAATCATCACACCAGTCGAAGTGAAATACCTTTGCCCCAAACCTCCTGGCTATCTCCACGGTTCTATCTTTTGATCCCGTATCAACAACAATCAACTCATCAGCAACACCCCTTACGGAGGCAAGCGCCACAGGGAGATTCTCCTCCTCATTTTTTACTATCATACAGACAGAGAGGGTGGGATATTTTGACATGTGCTATCTATCTTTTTTTTGCAACGATGGGAACGGACACCGCGTAGGATTCATCCTGAAGGATAATCTGCGTAAAAAAACCGCTCTTCGTGTTGACAATAAGGGGTGACCTCAGATTTACATACAGGATGTGATTATCTGGCCTTACAATACAAAGGACCGCTACATTTTCTATTGCATTTCCGTCCACTTCAAGGGTTTTTAAAACGTTTTCTTCCAGTTCAAAGCTATAATCTTCAAGTATATGATAAGGGCTTACCACTACAAATGAGAGTGAAGCCTCCAAACATGACAGCAGACGAAAGGGGGATATCTCCCCGAATACGCTTTCCATCGTATACTCTTCATGCTCCTCAAATCCGATAATCTTCCCTTTAAGCCGGGTCTCACTCATTTTCATCCTCTATAAGTTTCCTTATGGTTTCGAGGTTATCGAAAGCCGACAGCCTGTTGGCATTTTTGATCTCACGGACAAGCTCTTCTCTGACTATTGGATATCCCCTGGGCGCATCTATGCCAAGCCTGACTTTTCCCTTATCGATCTCAACAACAACTATTCTGATATCACCGCCATCGCCTTTGATTACTATACTTTCATTCTTCTTTCTTGAAAGAACAAGCATTCAACCTCTTATTACATGTAATTTAAAATACTCAACTTCATTATTGTTGACAAACTGGAGGTTGCCGCCTGATAAGCGTTGGAGAGCGTATTAAATTCAACCACCAACTGGATCATGTCAGCATCTACCATATCGGACATTGTAGTCGTCAACAGGTCTCCCTTTGTTGAGTTTTGCGTTGTCAGCGTCGTTATCGTGCTGGAGTAAGTCCCGATGTAGGCCACATTGTTCGCAGTCAAATCCAGCGCTTTGTTGATACTACCCATGGCGGTCCTTATTGCGTCTCCATCGTTATTTTCAAGCGCGTCCTTCAGCTCCTTTAACGCGCCAAAAACACTCACGGTATTTCCGTCATAAAAAGCGCTCTTCCCTGACATGCCCAGCTTCTCTTTTGTGCTTCCATCAACATAAACCTCCGGAACATTATCGGACCCATGGAAGGCGACGGAATAGTCTGTCTCATCCAGCACAAAGGCGGCCGTATCAGATCTCTTTCCCCCGAATGCATAGGTATTTCCCACCTTTGTATTACCCAGGGTTACAAGATTCTCTATGATGCCTTCTATCTGTACGGCTGCAGTCTTTCTGCTGGTTGCATCCATCTGGTCCGAACTCTGAGTTACGGCCAACTGTTTTGCCGTGCTCAAAAGATCTTTCATACTGCCGAATACCGTTTCGTAGGTCCCTGCAAAAGTACTGAGCCGGTCAAGGTTCCTTTTATACTGGGTATTCATGTTCTTTTCCGAGGTCATCTGGACATTCCGCCCATATATGACCGGATCGTCGGAAGGGTGCAGTATCTTCTTTGATGAAGATATCTGTTCCTGAAGAACGGTAATCTTCTCGTTCAGGCTGATGAGTTGATTTTTGGAAACATCCGATCTGAGTTTGTTTGTCACTCTCATATTATCTTGATACCATCCCTATTAGGGCCTGAAAAAGCTGATCAGCAACATTGTAAAGTTTGGCAGCGGCTTGATAGGCGTGCTGAAATTTCAGCAGGTTCATCATCTCCTCGTCTACCGAAACTCCAGAAATGCTCTCTCTCTGACTCACCAAGGCATCCATAGTGCTTTGCTGGTACTCTGAAAGCGCTTTTGCATTCTTCGCAAGTTCACCGATCTTGTTCTCCATGGCGGACACATAGTCGGAAAAGGTCGAACTGCTTCCGTTGATTGTCACCTTTTTGTCAACCAGAGCGGCGATGCTCAAAACTATATCATTATCCGTAGAATTAAGGGTTGAAGAGGCGGCAGCAATATTTTTCACATCATCCTTTATCTGATCGTTCACATCTATGTTCTTTGCATAGTTTCCCGTAATATCCGAAAAGAAGGAAATACCGGTGGTGCCGTTCAAGTTATAGCCGGTCTCATGAATCGTATTTGTTTCCGTTATTATTGACTTGGCCAGTTCGTCTACATCGTTCAAAAAACCATTCCCTATATGCTTATCCCGCATATCCACCAATGCCTTCAATTTTCCGCTTTTAATTCTATCGGTTATATCGGTAAGGTTTCCCGACTGGTCTTCCCAGGCTATCCTGTTAAAACCTGTAGCCTCATCGTCAATTGTTTTCAAATTCCAGTATTTATTTCCATCAACGAGGGTATTGCCACCGTTACCTGTTGATACGGTCAACCTTCCGTATTTATCCTCAATGGATGTGACATCTATCTCGCCGGAGAGTTCTTTGAACAGTTCTGCTCTTTTGTCGAGCAGATCCGGTGCACCGTCAGTGCTGTTGCTCGAGCTCTCGAATATCTGCTGGTTCAAATCTGCGATGGAAGACAGCATTCCGTTAATATGATTGATTTCGCTGCCTATTGTGCTGTCCAATTCCATCTGCAAACCCTTCAAATCGCCATATAGGTTCCGTATACCACGCGAAAGATTCTCCCCTGCCGCAGCAACAGTTGTTCTTGCGGAAACGCTTGTAGGGTCCGTAGATAACTCCTGCCATCCGTTAAAAAAATCATCTATGTTTGAGGAAAGATTTGAACTACTCTCCTCGAGGAGTGCCTCGATCCTCCCAAAATAACCCTGAAGGGTCTTTTGCCCTTCCAGGTCGCTGTTTTTGCTTGCGATTGCCTTCTCTAAATACTTATTGTAATGCTGAATGACACCATTCGCGCTTACACCGCTGCCGAGCGCGCCATTCTCCGTCAGTATGGATCGGGCTTCCCCTAAAATCACCTCTTGTCTTGTATACCCATCGGTATCTACGTTTGCTATATTGTTCGACGTGACCTGAAGCGATGTCTGCGTCGCTATCATAGCGGTTTTGGCAATATTGAGTATGGAGGATATGCTCATCTATATTTCCCTCGAAGGAAAGAAAGATATTATCTGCTGTTTTCTTCCGTAAGTTGCTTTATTTATAAAACCCACAACGTTCTCAATAGATGACCTCACATGATCCATCGAAAACGACAATAGTTTCATATTTTTTCCCAGAGCAACATTGATTTCTTTCATTGTCTGCCTTATATCGCTTGACAGGGACGTCCATCTTTCACTATTGAATATCGAGTCCTGATCGGTGATCTCCTTCAGCATTTTTTCTTTCTCATTTTCGAGGTATTCAATCTTTTTCAACAGTTCTTCTTTTCTGTTATTTTCTCTGATAATCCCTTCAAGAGAAAAGGAAATTATAGCGTCTCTTTCCTCCCTGAGAACCTTTAAAAAGTCCTTTAGTATAATCAATTCTTTATGAGTTATCTCAAATACTATCTGGTGGCTGTCCATAATTAAAAAATCTCATCCAAAAGGTGGCTTTTGAGCATACTTCTTGCCACAAGCTCGCCCTTTACATTATATGTCTCCGCTTTAATAGCCTCTCTGATCTGATCTACCTTCTCCTGCCTGATAACAGGCAATGCCATAACCTTTTCCTTAATCGTCTCAATCTCCTGCTTTCTGCTCGACAACTCAACTTTGTCGGACATATCACTGTTACCATTTCCGGTAGTTGTGTTTTCTTTCAAGGGCCTGTTGTTAGGAGCTTTGATAAGATTATCAAGTAAACTGACGTTCTTATCGTTCAATATTTTCATAAAATACCTCCTTTTTTACTTAACAACATTATCGCCCTTTTCTTTTAAAACTTTAATATTTCTGTCTTCTGCATATTTAATAAGCATATCTTTAATTCCCAATCCCTTTTTGGAAAGATAATCTCCCATTTTTTCATACATAATAGACATATAAGTCTGCTCCATATAGCTTTTTTTGGAGCTTTGCGTTGTTTTTCCGAGCTCTTTCATCATGGTAAAAATCAAAAATGATTCAAAATCCTGTGCCACTTTCTCAATATTTAGCTCCTTATTCTGGGACTCACGGTTGATAACCCGTGAACCATATCCTGTAAATGAAGAACTTTGCACAGCAGTCGGTAAATTCATTTTTATCCCATCACTCATAAATTTAACCCCATTTTAGATTTTGGATTTTAGATTTCAAACCATAAACTGTGAACCGTGAACTATGCACTTTTTTCATATTACTTCCAACTCTGCATGTAAAGCGCCTGCTGCTTTAATGGCCAGAAGTATCACTATTACATCCCTTGTTGAAACACCGATGGCATTGAGTGCGTTAACCAGTTCTTTTATGGAGATGCCCGCCTCCATTACGACAAAACGTCCTTTTTCTTCCTCCACTTTTATTTTTGTATCAGGCGTTCTAACAGTCTGGGCACCGACAGGCGCGAAAGGCAACGGTTGACTGACCTTTTCGTCCTCTTTTATTTGAATGCTGATATTGCCGTGAGATATTGCCACAGTTGAAATTCTCACATTCTCACCGATCACAATCGTGCCTGTTTTTTCATCAACTACAATCTTTGCCAGGGCATCAGGTTTTATATCCAGATTTTCTATAATTGAAAGGAATTTTACGGGATTTGCCTTTAAATTATCAGGTATTGTTACGTTGATTGTGCCGCCATCCTTGGCATATGAAGAATCTTGAAAAACAGTATTTATCCGTTCCTCAATTCTCCTTGCATTTGTAAAATCGGGAGTTTTTAACGAAATTATAATGGACTCTGTTTTAACATATTCATAACCGATCTCCTTTTCTATCGAAACACCGTTTGCAATCCTTCCCACTGTCGGGTGGTTTTTTTGTACACTTGCGCCCTGGCCTGAGGCAGAAAAACCTCCTACAACCATAGGCCCCTGAGCCACAGCATAGACCTCACCGTCCGCCCCCTTAAGTTGCGTAATAAGGAGAACTCCCCCTTCCAAACTCTTCGAGTCTCCTATAGAGGATACAACAGCATCCACTTTGTTGCCGACCTTGCTGAACGGCGGCAGGTCTGCCATTACCATTACAGCAGCGATATTATTAACTTTGGTAGCAGTTGGGTCTATCTTAACCCCCATTTTTTCAAGCATATTCGCGAGCGATTGATTTGTAAAAATCGTAGCCGATTTATCTCCTGTTCCATTCAACCCGACTACAAGCCCATAGCCTATCAACTGATTTGCCCTTACGCCATTTATATAACCGAGCTCTTTTATGCGGGCAGCATCGGACGGTTGCACTGTCAATACAAGGAGTAACAGCAAGCAGCAAGTGGTAGACAGAAGGCAGCTTAAAAACAATTTTGCATTTTGAATTTTGAATTTTGAATTCTTCATCCTGTCTTCTGTTATCATAAACTTTTCACTCATCACTACGTTTTAGAATGGCCATACAACATCAAAAATCCTCGCAAGCCATCCTGGAGACTGTTTCTCTCCAATCACGCCGACACCTGTCAGAATAACTTTGGCATCAGCAACCTGGGTTGATAAGACTGAATTATTGGCGGCTATGTCTTTCGGCCTTACTATTCCCTGAAACAATATTTCCTTTCGCTCATTGTTTAACGAAATCTCCCTTTTCCCTTCAATTGCAAGATTACCGTTTGGCATTACCTCAACAACTTTTGCAGCTATAGTTGCCTTTATGCTGCCGTCACGGGTAGTTGCACCATCACCTGAAAAATCATTCTTAACTGTCGCAGTCACCATACTTGCAGGATTGATGCTTGAAGGAATTTTGTTTGTTTCTAAACCAAAAAAGTTTGGTACGCCAAGACCCACATTAGCACCTGTTCTTTTCAGATCAGTAGTAGCCTGCTCTTTCGATGCAGTTACCTCTATAATGCTTACAGTTATAATATCACCAACCCTGATCGCCCTCTCATCTGAAAAAAATGTATTCGTACTGCGGCTGCCGGGCCATATGGTTCCACTTTTATTCTCTGTCTGAACTTGCTGTGATGGTGCCTGTCTGAATACGTTTTCAATATTAAAAGGTTCATTTCTGATCCGTGATGTGTATTCAGTACCTGCACAGCCAAACAAGACTAAAAACATCGACAGGCCCATACCAAACATTTTTATATTAATAAATCCGAAATCCGTATGGTTCAATCCAGCTAAAAACTGGACAATTTGAAATTTGAAATTACTTAATTTCATATTGCCTCCATTATAGGTCAACCTTTACAGTACTGCTACCGGCAACCCTGCCAACAATTTCTTTATCGGATGTCAAATTTTTCACCCTGATAATATCTCCGATTTTCCCTCTTTCAAGCGTTCTTCCCTTTGCCTGAAGCAAAAGTTTCTTATTCTCCGCCACAATGTTGACAGTGTCACCTCTCTGGATAACAAAAGAATCCTCTAAAGACTGACATGTAATAACAGTGCCTGCAGGCATATCTCTTTTCAATGCTTTGCCGACTACATCTTCCATTCTTGACGGATAGTCAGCCCCACTATTTCCGTTCATATATGTTTCCTTAACAGAAATATCGTCAGGACGCACAACATCGCCTCTCTTTGTGTTCTGCTTTAAAATAAACATTTTCTTTTTGTTTGATACTTTGAATGAGACATACAAATTTCTTGTCCTGCCGTTTTTTTCATCAATCTCTACCAGACATAGCCCGTCACCATTTAAATCCGGTATTCTAACGAAATCGATGTGCTTAACCCTATGCTTATCTTGCAAAGAACTTGGTAATGGATTTAATTTTATATAAATATCTTCCCTTTCACTGTAAAACTTTCTTATGAAATCCTTTAATTTCAATTCCACCATTGACGACTCTGTTGCAAAAACGACAGAGACAGTGAATAGTGAATAGTGAATAGTGAATAACAATAAACACAGAATAAATTTTATTTTCATTCTCCTCTGTTTCTCACTTTTTACATTTAGCGTTTCACTTTTCACTGATGTTATCTCCTTACATTGTTTGCCATCTGAAGCATCTCATCGGCTGCCTGTATAGCCTTGGAATTTACTTCGTATGCCCTCTGACCGACAATAAGGTTTATCATCTCCTGCATAACATTCACATTTGACATCTCAAGAAAACCTTGCAACAATGTGCCAGACCCGTTCTCACCGGGTTTTGAAGTAGTTGCTGCTCCACTTGCGTCCGTTTGCATAAACAAACTCTTTCCCATCGATTTCAGTCCTGTGGGATTTGGAAAATTTGCCAATTCAATCTTTCCAATCTGCTGGGGGTCGGATTGATTCGAAACTTTTGCTGAAACTGTTCCATCCGATTTGATAGACATTGAAACCGTATTATTAGGTACAGTAATGTTCGGTTCCAATGAATACCCGTCTGATGTAACTATCTTCCCGTCAGAATCTCTTTTAAATGAACCTGCCCTTGTGTATGCTTTTTCGCCTGACGGCATAACAATCTGTAAAAAACCATTACCTTCAACTGCTACATCAAGCTCATTCTGCGTTTCCTGAAAGTCGCCCTGGATAAACACCTTCTGAACTGCTGCCAGTTTTGCGCCATGCCCGATCTGAATACCTGTTGGGATTTGATTGCCTCCCTCAGATTTTGTGCCCTGCAATCTCATGGTTTGGTACATAAGGTCCTGAAAATCAGCCCGGCTCCTCTTGTAACCATTCGTGTTGACGTTTGCTATGTTGTTTGAAATAACATCCAGGTTTACCTGCTGAACATTCATGCCTGTTCCTGCAGTCCAAAGAGCTCTTATCATACTGTACCTCCTATTATCTTCCTATGTTTACCAATTTGCTCATCATGTCACTAAAAAATTGATCCACCTTACTGTAAGACTCATATGCACGCAATGTAGACATCATCTCTATCATTTCTTGCATAACATTAACGTTTGATGTCTCATAAAAACCTTGCTTAACCGTATACGCTTCGGGCGTAGTCTCAATATTGTTCTTATTACTGTTAATAAAAAGACTGTTTCCATAATTACGCAAATCCTTCTTTTCTTTAAAACCTGCGATTTTCAATTTATCAACAAATCTCTTGTCAATAAAAATTGAACCGTCACCTTCTATTTTAATGTCTGTTCCTTCCATGGATATCTCTCCCGACTGCCCGATAACAGCCATACCGTCAAGGGTGACAAGTTTTTTCTCTTTATTGATGGCAAATTGACCGTTTCTTGTGTACATTTGCCCATCCTTTGTAGAAACAACAAAAAAACCATCCCCCTCAATTCCAATGTCTAGCTTATTCCCGCTTTCAACAAGCGGGGCGTCAGAAAAATGGATATATGAGTCAAGAACATTGATATATGTATTTTGTATTTCATTGCTGTTTCCCAGAGCACCTTCACTTTTTTCAACATTAAACACAGGACGCGATGTCTTGTAACCGGGTGTCAAAGCATTGGCAATATTATTTGAAACTATTTCCATTCTTCTCTCAGTTAAAAACTTGCCTGAAAGTGTGCTGAATATTCCTTTTAGCATATTTGCCTCATAATTATTTCGATGCAAACACTGTGCCACCAGGTATTCCCACAATTAAGCCCATTGGAATACGTCCGACAAACACAGTTAGCAAAAGGGTGAGGAACCACGGGCAGGGGCGCCAGCCTACGGGTCGTAAAAAAGGAGAGGCAATATAAACCTCTACAAATTAGGTAATAAATTATTTGGTATGAATAAAAATTGACAGTTAACGGCTAATTATAACATTGTAAATAGGAAAATTTTTCCCTACATAGGCAAATTTTTCATACAGTTATGTCTATGCCGGCATGATTGTCTTTATCTTCTCCTGAAAAATTATCATCATTATTTATATAATTATCGGTATTTTTCATAGTCCTTCTGTCATTATAGTGTCTACCCTTATGTTTATTGTCATCAGTGACTTTTATTTTCAAACGGGGCTGTTCTTTGGAGATAGAAAATTTTTTATCCAATCCCTGGACCTGAGAAAGCAGATTAATATCAAACATTTCGCCCATAAATAACCCATGAAGCAATAATTATGCCAGGCTTAACTTTGTCTATGTTAATTGAAGCTTGCCATTTCAATTTCCGCCCTCTCTGCGCCCACAAAAATTTTCTTAAGTTCAAGTAAAATTAATAGCCTGTCGTCAAGTTTGCCTACACCTTCAATATAATCTGATTCAACGCCTCCGATTACCGACGGAGCCGGTTCTATCGTGTTACTTGGTATTCTCAAGACCTCGGATACAGAATCAACAATAAACCCGAGCACAAGTCCGTCCAACTCAATCACTATAATTCTTGTCGCCTTATCATAAGTCTTGCTTTCAAAACCCAGCTTCTTTCTAAGATCAACAATAGGAATAATTTTCCCGCGGAGATTGATTACACCCTCTATAAAAAAAGGTGCATTCGGTATCTTGGTAATATTCATCATCTTGTTTATTTCCTGCACTTTTAAAATATCGACCCCAAATTCCTCATTTTCCAATTTAAAAGTTACAAGCTGCAATATTCTGTCTTCGTTCATATGTTACCTCCTCCTTTTTTCATATAATCGGAGTATTTTTGCAAAACTTAAGATATTTTCCATATTTTATTTTTCCTCTTGTGTTAAAGTTTGTTTATAATCTTCCGATAAAAATATATGCAACGACTGGTTATTGATACATTAAATATGGAAAAATTCTGTTATAATATAAACCGTACAACAAATAAATTCTTTAAAGGTGTAACAAGCTAAGGTATGGAACAGGTTTTTATAGGCAGACAGCCGATATTAAACAAAAGTGAAACTATTTTCGGTTATGAGCTTCTCTTCAGAAATGCCTCAAGTCTGGTTGCAAACGTCACGGATCATTCCATGGCAACCGCGTCCGTAATGGTTAACGCCTTAAACAATATCGGATTCAACAATCTGGTAGGTAATAAAAAAGGTTTTATAAACGTAAATTATGAAATGCTTTCAGGCGGATTTACCGAATTGTTACCCAAAGAAAATACCGTGCTGGAACTTCTCGAACATGTTGAAATAAATACAATATTAATAGAACTTTGCAGTAATCTAAAGAAAAAAGGATACTGCTTTGCACTTGATGATTTTATATATAATGATTCCTATTTGCCACTCCTAAATATAGCAGACTATGTAAAGCTTGATATATTGATGTACGAAAAAAAAGACCTGGAGAACATCGTCAAGCTCTTAAAAAAACATCCTGTAAGACTATTAGCTGAAAAGGTGGAAACAAAAGAAGACTATAAATACTGCTACGGCCTCGGCTTTGAACTTTTTCAAGGATACTTTTTTGCAAAACCAACTATCGTGACGGGAAAAACAATATCCCCTTCCCAATTGGTTCTGTTTGAGTTATTCAACGGTTTATCAAAGGAAGAAGACATTGGCATTATTGAACGGCAGTTTAAGAAAAATCCCCAATTAGATATCAAATTGTTAAAATTCATGAACTCCGCCGGTTTTTACCTCATGCAAAAAATAGATTCTATCCGGCAGGCGATCATGATGCTTGGATATCATAATTTGCAAAAGTGGGTTGCTCTTATGCTTTTTGCCACGGAGTCAGCAGATATAAAATCAAATCCACTTCTTGAAAGAGCCACAATACGCGGGCTGATAATGGAATCTATCGCAAACAACATAACAAAAAGCAGGGCTAAAGGAGACAGCGCCTTTATTACAGGCATATTGTCTCTAACTGGTGTCTTGCTGGGGATACCCTTAAACGACGTAATATCCGATCTTAATCTGTCAAATGAAATCTACGATGCACTGGCAAAAAAGGAGGGCTTTTTAGGAGATTTATTGTATATTACAGAAATTTTCGAAAAAGAGGAATTAAACAAAATTCAAGATATCCTCAACAAATACAAGCTCGATATTAAAGATATACTGGCGGCCGAAACCAAAGCTATCATGGAATTTGAACAAATCGATAATAAAGAATAAAGTCATAACCTCCGCCGGAAATAACCATTGGATTGCTGCTTGGGATTGCTGCTTTTTGCCCCCTCAAAAAAGCTTGGTCATAAGGTGAATATAAACTCTATGCTCAAAGCTTATATTACTTTCTATGCATACCCTGCAAGCTGTTGTTGTTTATCATGGCAGGTATATCCAGAATTAAAATGACCTTGCCGTCGCCTCTTATCGTTGCCCCACCGACACCGTTCACATTTCCCATATATTCCCCGAGGGGTTTAATGACCACTTCTTCTTGTCCGATAACAGACTGGACCTTGACGCCTATAGTCTTATCGCCGATCCTGCAGATTACAAGATAACCGCCACGACCGTTACTGCTTTCAGACAAAAACACCTTCGACATATCCAGAATAGGAACGATACTGTCCCTGAGCATTAATACCTCATTCTTATCGACCGATTTTGTCAACCCCTCCTTTAGCTTAACAAGTTCAATGACGTTACTTAAAGGGATAGCGAAAAATTCTTCTGCTATCTTCACTATTAAAGCCCTCATGATAGCAAGGGTAAGCGGCAGTTTAATTATAAGTCTTGTCCATTTGCCCTGCTCTGAGTCTATATATACCTGACCATTCATTTTCTCTATATTTGTCTTTACAACATCCATGCCAACACCCCTGCCTGAGACTTTACTTAATTTCTTCGCAGTGCTGAGGCCTGGAATAAATATAAGATTCATGACATCTTTATCAGACAAATTGTTTATCTCGGTCTCACCCATAAGCCCTTTTTCTTTTACCTTTTCCTTTACAGCCTGCAAATTTATCCCCTTACCATCGTCAAATATATCAATAATTACATGGTTGCCTTCGTTGTAGGCGCTTATCGAAAGCTGTCCCTTTTCTTCCTTGCCGGCATGTCTGCGCTCTTCTGGCGTTTCAACACCATGATCAACAGAGTTTCTGATAATATGTATCAAAGGATCGTGTAATGATTCTATTAATGACCTGTCGAGCTCTGTTTCTTCACCGCTTATCTTCAATCCTATATCTTTTTTAAATTCATTGCAGAGATCCCTTACCATCCTCGGAACTTTATTGAATACTTTGCTCATTGGGACCAGCCTTGCCTTCATAATGGAAAGCTGCAGGTCATTTGTAATTACTTCTATGTAATTCGTTACTTCTTCGAGGTTATCCATAACACCATTATTTTCTGAACCTCGCTTTGCAAGGCCATTCACCATGATAAGTCTGTTTTTCCCGAGAACAAGCTCACCGACCAGATTCATCAATTCATCCAGTTTTTTAACATCTATCCTGACTGTTTGGTCATCCCTGTGTACCTTCTGCTTTGTCAAAATATTGTTCAACTGCCCTTCGGTGATAAGCTTTTCTTCAACGACCATTTCACCGAGTTTTTTATCCTGCGAAACCTTCTGTTTTTCAAGAACCTCTTCAAGCTCACCTTTTGTAAGAACTTTTTCCTCGACAAGAATCTCACCAAGTTTCTTCGTCTCAACCCTGCTTAGACGTTCCAATTCTTTTATGATCGATGACGCGTCTCCTTCATCAACGCCTGTTTCCTTTATGCTTTCCATCATAGACCTCATCAGATCTAAAGCTTCAAGCAGAATATCCGCTATTTCTTTGTTGATTTTAATCTCTCCTTTTCGCACCATACCAAGCAGATCTTCACCTTTATGAGCAAGTCCGGTAAGTGCGTTAAAACCCAGGAAGCTTGAAGTCCCTTTCACCGTATGGACAGCCCTGAAAATACCGTTGACAACTTCATCATCAGGGTTTTCTTCAATAGTAACTATATCCTGGATCACTTTTTCGATTAATTCGCTTGACTCTACAATAAAATCGTTTATAATTTCACGCATTTCATCATTTTCTAACGATTGGTCTGCCATTATTCTCCCCCTTCTAAAAGACTTTTTACTTTATATAACAAAATATTGGGCTGTATGGGCTTATTGAGAAATAAATTAACCCCGGCATCAAAAGCACCTTGCCTTAATTTTTCATCTTTGGTAGTAGTAAGCATTATTATGGGCGTATCAAGATGGTAATAATTATTCCGTAGGCTCTTAACCAGCTCTATGCCGTCCATATTGGGCATGTTAAGATCTGCTATGACTAAATCCACTTTTGAATCAATCAGTTTCTCCATAGCATCTATGCCATCTTCCGCCTCTGTTATCAAATAATCCTTTTTCCTAAGAATATAGTTGATCAACTTCCTGATGGTTGGTGAATCGTCAACAATTAATATTTTTTTCATAATCTATCCTCTCTGATAAGCAATTGATCCGGGGAACATTAAAGGCTTAAATGCCCTCGACAGATTGTGCAGTGATTCGGCATGGCCTATGGTTAAAAATCCACCCGGCTTCAGCGACTCGTACATAGAATCAATGACCTTTTTCTTTACCTTCTCGTCAAAGTAAATAAGGACATTACGGCAAAAAATTACATCAAAATACTTATATTTTCGGTAAGAGTCGGCGTCAACCAAATTCATATGGTCAAATCTTACATTTTTCTTAACACTATCCATTAGCCTTTGGGAACCTTTGTCTTCAATAAAATACTTCTTCCTTATAGTCTCATTCATGTTTCTTACACTATAAGGACCAAAAACAGCCTTCTTTGCCGACTCCAGTACCTTTGCGCTTATATCCGTTGCGTATATCAGGAAAGGGATGTTCTTCTTTGTGGTATCCATCATTTCCATTAACATTATTGCCAGCGTATACGGCTCCTCGCCTGTTGAACATGCCGCACTCCAGATTTTTAACGGCGATGTTAATGGGGTTCCGTTTAGATAGTTCTTCTGTACAATGACCTTGAATGCATCCAATTGTGGTGGATTACGAAAAAAACTTGTCTCATTCGTAGTAACTACATCATAGAGATTACTCATCTCGCTGTTTACTTTTTCTCCTCCATACTTTAAAAAATAATAGTAATCTTCAAATGTGCTGAATCCAAGCTCGCTCAATCTGTTTGCAAGCCTGCTTTCAAGAAGATACATCTTGTTCTCCGCGAAAAAGATGCCTGTTTTTTCATATATGTAATCTCTCAGTTGCAGAAACTCTTCTTTCGTCATTATGCACCTTTCCCTTTAAAAGGTTTCAAATCTTTCCAATACATATTCTGCGGTAGATCTTACATCTTCATCCTGACTCTGCACAAAAGGTCTTATATAAGGAAGCGCCCTCTTATCGTTGAGGTCGGAAAGCGCTTTCAGACTCCCGATCTTTATCAGACTGGCGTTATCACTAAGACCTTGTAAAAATATTTCAAATAAAGACGGGATTTCAAAAACACCAAGGGCCAATAAAGCATAATATCTTGTCCACAAACCGCTATTTACATTAATAAATATTTCTACCAACCTATCCTTAAAAAGACTCAATTTCTTGTCCTTTATAACCTTCAATGCTTCATGTGGAATATCTTTACCCATCAATAGTTTCTTAAAGAGATCCATATATCTTTCATTGTCTAAAAATTGACCAATCACACTGACAGTAGCCTTTCCTATAGTTGCATCCGGGTCATGTAAAAGCTTTTCAGTAAAAGGAAAGTTTTGATTGCTGCTCAGAAGAGAGGCAACAGATAAATAGAGTTTTTTATCTTCATTAGTGCCGTTGTTTACAAATTGATCTATAATTTCGAGCACACTATTCAAATCAAGCTTTATCAAGGCTTTCAACGCCTTTATTCTCACGTCAAAAAACCCTTTCTTTACGATCTTTATTATTTCGTCCTTCATCTCCATTATTTCCATGCTGCTGATAACCATCATGGCATCACCTATTATATGGCCGTCCGGGTCGGCAACAGCCTCCCTTATTATTGAAAGCCCTCTGCCATCGATAATAGCAGGGAGGTTTTTAACAATCTCCCTCTTCACATCTATAGATGATGCAAGATATTTTTTTAGTAACACATCTTCGGCTATCTTAATTTTTTCTATTCCGCTGACCTTAATAAAAGGCAACACATATTCCTCATCTTTATCCATAAATTCTTCGATATTATCTTCCCATACCTCTTTCAATTCTGCAAAAAGCAACAATTTTTCATAATATTCATCTTCATTCGGATCTACGTCTTTAAATGAATTGAGAATCGTTTCACAGGAAATGCTATTCTTGAAATTAGCTAATAATTTCAAGTTGTTCAATGATTTTTTATCCTCAGATTCTATCACATTTAAAAAATGTTCAAACAACTCATCGCCTATTTTTTCTTTTAAAGTTTGAAAGATATATTCATTTTCCTTTTCAAGAATAATTTTTATACAGTCCCCCCTCTTCTTCCTGTCCCATTTTTTTAAGATTTCAAGAATCTCATCCAGTATCTCTTCGCCCCCCAGATCTACCAATACCTCACATGCAACAAAAGATACCTCTTCTTCACCATGCTCAAATACGTCAAGAAGAGGTACGATAGCCCTCTTGCTTCCGATTCTTCCAAGGCTGTATATGGCTGAAAATTTTATCCAGTCGTCATCATTCAGCGCATCAAGAAGCGCATCAACAGCCTGCTCGTCATTAATCTCACCAAGGGCAATACATACGGTATTCCTTACATTTTCGTTATCCTCATGAAGCTTTTTAATAAGATAAGGTATGGAACGCTTATCATTAATACTACCCAATATTTCACATGCATAAACCCTTATATCCTCATTTTCATCATAAAGCAGGTCAGTAACGGTCTCCAGACTGCAGTATCCAATTTTTTTCAATATCTCCACAGCGACCATGCGAACGTTGGTTTCACTTTTCTGCAACAGTTGGGCGGTTTGCTCAACTACTTTTTTTGTTGGGAAAGCCAGCAGACCCTCCATTGCCTTTTCTTTTTCAAAACTATCGCCATTTTTCAATAATCCAATCAGTTTTGATAATTTTTTTTCGCTTATCTTTGTGGTTTTTGTTTCGACCATTTTCCCCTCACAATATTTTAATGATCTCTTCAGGTATTTTGTCTATCGGCAACACTGCATCTGCCATATTTGCATTTACAACAGCCCTGGGCATTCCATACACAACGCACGTATCTTCATCCTGCGCAATGACATAACCGTTCTTTGACTTTATTTCCTTTATTCCGACCAGCCCGTCATTGCCCATACCAGTCAATATAATGCCAAGAGAATAAGACCCGTATGTATTCGCAGTAGAACTCATAAGAAGGTCAACAGATGGACGGAATATATATTTTGAATCGTTCACAAACTCGACAACCACATCATTCCCTCTTCGTTTGATGCCCATATGGGTATCGCCGGGTGCAATCAATGCAATTCCAGGTCTTAGCATTTCCCCATTTTCTGCCTCCTTCACCTCAATCTGAGAGGCTGTATTCAATCTCTGTGCAAAAGACTGGGTAAACAATTTCGGCATATGCTGGGCAATAATTATAGGCACAGGGAAATCCTTAGGGAATCTTGTAAGAATATGCTGAAGCGCAGGCGGCCCGCCGGTAGATGCGCCTATTGCAAGTATCTTATGCTTGGTATGATTATTGTTTTTATTGGCATTATTGATGTTCATAACAAAAGGCTTTCGCATTTGCTCAAGCCTTTTGAGCAGAACCATAACTTTATTCATGGCAACGCTCTTTACTTTATTGATTAATTCATTCTCTTTGGTAGAAATGTTAAGCGAAACATTTGAAAAATCTTTTGTAATAAAATCAGAAGCCCCTATGTGTAAAGCTTCCATCGTAATTTCAGCGCCTTCTTTTGTAAGTGCACTAAACATGATAACAGGCAGATGGTGCTTGGCTATAATATGCTTAAGGGCTTCAATACCGTTCATTACAGGCATCTCTATGTCAAGCGTGACTACATCAGGCTTCAATTCATCTACTTTTTCAATGGCTTCCTGTCCGTTTTTTGCCGTACCCACCACATGGATATCGTCATCTTTTTCAAGCATCCTCGATATTGCACTCCTCATAAAAGCCGAATCGTCAACTACAAGAACTTTGATCATAGTCTTACTCGATTACCCCTTCGATATAATTATTAACACCCTTTAATGCATCATAGATCTTTCTAAAAATTCTCATTTCATCATTTGAAGAAATGTTTTCCCTGAACCTGGCAATTTGCTCGATAAAATCTCTATGGACTACCATAAAATCAATAAAATTAACTAAATCACTTTTAAAATCAATTTGATTCGAGAATATGTTTCCAAGAAATGTAACGGCAACGTTATCTATGTTTTCTTCTGCACTTTCGGGACTGTGGTGAAACTTAACGCTATCCGTTATTTGCTTCGGTACATTCCATAGCTCCAAAAGCATTGCGCCAATATATCCATGGTCAACGGAAAATACCTTTTGTTCCGCCTCAATTCTTGATAATTGCTTATCCTCGATCAAAAAATTTATACTGTCCCATTGATCCTTAAAATACCTATATATGATAATTATTCCTATATCATGCATTATACCGCTTATATAAGCCTCATTAGGATTGCCGAGGAAAGTTGCCGAGCTTAAAGCGTCTGATAATACGCCACAGATTATGGAATGTCTGATGAATTTATTCCGGTCAAATGCCTTATCATTTCCGTTCACCATGGAAACAAAGGGCATCTGAAGAATAATCTGTGAAAGTTGTTTATAGCCGATTACCGCTATTGCATGTTCTATCGTAGCTATATTCCTGAAATTTCGTGTGCCATAATAAGCGCTATTTGCTATCCTTAATACCTCCCCCACCATAGATGGGTCCATATGTCTTGCAAGATCGGAAGCAGAACTCATAGGGTCTTCAATAATACCCAAAACCTCTCCCACAATATTTGAAAAAGTTGGCAATAACTCAATTTTTTTTAACTTGTTGTGGATATAATCATTATCCATGTATACCATTTCTCTTTTGTTAGTTATCGAATAATCCGGATTAAACTTTAGCCGTGAATGCGTTTTTTTATGGTTGACCTTAAAGCAATTATGGCCTGCGAATGTATTTGGCAAACCCTTGCTTCGGTAATTGAAAGTACCTTGGCTATTTCTTTCATGTTCATATCTTCATGATAATAAAGGCTGAGAACAATCTTTTGTTTTTCAGGAAGCCTTTCAATTTCCTTTGCAAGTATCCCCTCCAACTCGTGAAATTCTGCATATTTTTCCGGGTTATCGTTTTCATCCGTTACATAATTGATGATTTTTTCCCTGTCTTCTCCGATTGCTTCATGCAAATCTTCTATGCTCAGAATAGAAAGATTTTTATAGTCTTTCATCAATGATAAATAATCTTCAAAGTCTATATGCATTTCCTCGGCTACTTCTTCTTCCTTGGGATATCTGCCGAGCCTGTTTTCAAGCTTCCTTATGACTTCTTCTATCTTTTTTGTCTTAGACCTTGCGCTTCTCGGGAACCAGTCTCTTGACCGGAGTTCATCTATCATTGCGCCCCTTATCCTGAGATAAGCAAATGTATTTAATTTTGCTCCCCTTTTTGCATCATACTTCTCTATCGCTTCAAGCAACCCTACAATGCCGGCAGATATAAGGTCTTCTATCATATTTTTTTCTTCAAAACCTTTTGAAACCTTGTAAGCAAGGTTTTTAATAATAGGAATAAATTCTTCAACAATTCTTTCCCTTTCATCCTCTATATTTTGAGCATATGCCCTTTTCCACATATCAGGATACCAGCCTGTTGCAGATTTTTAAAAGCGCCTTTGTTGCCTGCGTATCGGGAAAATATTTAACCCATAATTTCTGTTTTTTCGTGGCCATATTAATGTTTCTATCCATCGGGATATAACCGATAAAATCAAGGTAAACATCCAGGAATTTATCTGTCACAGAGAGAAGTTTTCTGTATATCTCAAGACCCTCCTGCTCGTCTTTTGCCATATTCACTATAATATTAAAATCCCTCCTGCCTGTCTTTTTATATAAAACTTTAATAACGGCATAGGAATCGGTAATACTTGCCGGGTCGGGTGTAACAATAATAATAATATCGTTGCTGATTGAATTAAAATAGATAACATTGGAGGATATACCGGCAGAAGTGTCGATAATGAGGAAATCGTATTCAGGCAATTCCTGGAAAGAAGAAAATAATATGTTTTTTTCCTCTGCAGTAAGGCTGGAAAACTCGCTGATACCGGATGTGGCAGGGATAAGCCTGACGCCGCCCTGACCTTCAACTATAATCTCCCCTATACTCTTTTTCCCTTCAATCAAATCTTTTATATTGAATTTAGGAACCAAACCAAACATGATATCTATATTCCCGAGGGAAAGGTCAGCGTCAAGGATGTATGTTGATTCATTATTTGACCCAAGTATATAAGCCATATTTGAAACTATGGACGATTTGCCGACCCCGCCTTTTCCGCTCGTTACTGCAATAATCTTTTTTCGCCTGTTTTCCATATGTTTCCCTCTAAAAGTATTTTATAAAATGTTTCGTGGTTCGGCGTTAAAACATCACCAATACCCATACCTGTTGTAAGACAACAAACCGGTTGTTCTAAAAAAATAAGATTGTGACAAATATGGCCAAGAGTTTCTTCCTCATCAAGTTTTGTAAAAATAAGTCCGGCAATATTCGAATCGCTGAACCGGTTGCAGTAATTCCTTATCTTTTCGTCTCTTGCGCCAGCCGGTAAAAGAATGATTTTTTTTACATCTTTCAATCTTGTTACAACCCTCTTTTGCAAATCAATGTATCCTGAAATATCGATAATCTTTCTCGTCCTGTCTTTTGCAATTTTCAGAAAAAGATCTTCCTCGCTTGAAGCAAAAGAAAAGGGTATGCCGTTGCTTTCTGAAAAAATTATATGCTCATCCCAACATCCTTTTCTTGCAGGATCATATACCAATACTGAAACATCCTGTTTCATATTTGAAAGCAACTTGGAAAGTTTTTTTGCTGTCTGTGTTTTTCCTGCACCAGTAGGCCCCAGCATTAAAATATGTTCATTTGAATTGACTATATCATATATCTTTATCCTTTTTGCTATTGCATTCCTGAAAAAGAAATTGGCCTTGGCATTGTCATTTGCAAGCACGCCTATCTCGCCGTAAATCTCAGAAATCATTGAAACAGCAAGTTGAATATCAAATCCATTTTTCCTCATCTTTTCAAAAAAAACTTTTAGGGGTAACGGATATTGTTTTACTCTGTCCCTTACTATTTCCAATTCTAAACCCGTGATTTTTTCACTTAAAAATTTTGTGGTTTGGCTCCATATTTCTTCTGTCTTCTTTCTAAGTGCTCCTGTATTATCTTCTTCAAATTCAGGATCATCATCCAACCCGATTGATATTTCACAACTTTTCCTTGAGCTTTTGCTGTTATTTTTAATGTCCAAAATTATGGTATCCGCACCATATTCCTCCTTTATCCTCTCTATTCCTTCCTTTATATCTTCAAAAATATATGTTTTAATTTTCATTAATCTTTATGACCCCGCTTGTTTGTATTCTGATCTGCGGTGGGATTTCGTTGTGTGAAATTACTGTAATACCATGGATATACCTTTCAAGAAACCTTCTTAATTTCCCCCTTGCGACAGGATGGACAAGCAAAATCGGCTGTACATTCTGGAGCATCGCCTTTTTTGCCTCATCCCCTATTTTTTCGATCAATCTTTGACTAAATGTAAGGTCAAACGCAAACAGTCCTCCCTGATCAGAGGGCTGCACACTGTTAATAATCTTTTCTTCAAGAGACTTTTCAAAAATCAGAATATTCAATATTCCATCCGTGAGGTATGGTTTTAAAATATTCCTGGAAATGCGCTGTCTAACATATTCGGTTATCAGATCAGGATCCCTCACGCTTGAAGATATATCAGCTACGGCTTCGAGTATCGTTACAAGATCTCTTATTGATACCTGTTCTCTGAGAAGATTCTGCAGAACTTTTTGAATAACCCCTATATTGATCTGGGTTTGAGATAGTTCCTCTACAACTTTCGGGTGTGTAGACGATATCGTCTCAACAAGCTTTTGCGTCTCCTGTCTTGTCATAAGGTCGTGGGCATTATTTCGTACTATTTCCGTCAAATGCGTTGCAATGACTGTCGGATGATCTACAACCGTGAAACCCTCGGTAATACATTTATCCCTGTCTTTTTCCTTAATCCAGATTGCATCAAGATTAAATACCGGCTCCTTTGCGGGTATACCATCCACAACATTTTGTCTCTCCTCGGATCCCATAGCCAGAACATGCCCGAGAAGCAATTCTCCCCTGCCGACTTCTATGCCTTTTAAAAGGATAATGTATTCACTGGCTTTTAACTGAAGATTATCCCTGAGTTTCATCGGCGGAACCATTATGCCAAGCTCGAAAGCCATTTGTTTTCTCATTGCCCTTATCTTACCAAGGAGCTCTCCGCCTTGTTCAGCGTCTACTATCGGTATAAGTCCATAACCTATTTCCAATTCAATAATTTCAAGAGGCTGGATAAGTTCCATTTTCTCTTCTTCTACACGGATCTCTTCCGGTATAACTGCCGCTTCTTCCTGTTCCTGTTTTTTTACCAGGTAGCCCATACCGAAAGTACATGAAGAAAGTATTAAAAAAGGCATAAGGGGAATTCCTGGAACCATACCGAGAGATAATATAACAATGGATGCAAGGGTCATTGCCTTCTGCTGAGTCAACATCTGGTTGAAGACATCCCTGCCAAGATTAGAATCGCTCGCAGCCCTTGTGACAATAATACCTGCAGCAGTTGAAGTTAAAAGCGCAGGTATCTGGCTAACCAGACCATCGCCAATAGTCATTATGGTATACACCGACAACGCATCATCAAAAGACATGCCTTTTTGGGCAACACCAATTAGCAAGCCGCCTATTATATTTACAAAAATTATAATAATGCCGGCAATCGCATCGCCTCTTACAAATTTACTTGCACCGTCCATTGCACCATAAAAATCTGCCTCAAGCTCAACTCTTTCCCTTCTTTGCCTCGCCTCCGTATCATTCATAAGACCGGCGCTCAGGTCTGCATCTATGCTCATCTGCTTACCCGGCATTGCATCAAGTGTGAATCGCGCCGCCACCTCGGCAACCCTGCCTGCACCTTTTGTTATAACAACAAAATTAATGATTACAAGGATCAGGAAGACAACTGCGCCGACGATATAATTCCCGCCGACAATGAACGTGCCGAATGCTTGAATAACACGGCCTGCGGCATGCGAGCCTTCATCACCATGAACAAGAATCAACCTCGTGGATGCTATGTTTAGAGAAAGTCTGAAAAGTGTTGTAATAAGCAAAATAGAGGGAAAAACCGAAAAATCAAGCGGCCTGTGTATATACATGCCTATAAAAAGAATAAGTAAAGATATGGATATGCTTAATGTTAAAAATATATCTATAAAAAAACTGTTTAGCGGAACAACCATGATAAGTATAACAAAAACAATACTTACCGCTATTACTACATCGCTTTTCTCTCTTACATATTTGACAAAATTACTATTCACTATAGTGTTATCCTGTTTTTCTTTCTATATATCTGTGCAAGGAGCTCTGCTACAATCAGATAAAATTTTTCCGGTATGCTATTGCCAACTTTAACAGAATAGAACAGCGCCTGGGCAAGCGGCTTGTCTTCTCTCAATGGAACACCGTGCTGTATTGCTACTTCTTTTATCCTTTGCGCAATAAATCCTGCACCCTTTGCCACTACTTTTGGCGCGGGCATCTCTTTTGGATTATATTTAAGCGCTACTGCAAAGGTTGTCGGGTTTGTAATAATTACATCGGCGGTTTTTACATCCTCAATCATTCTCCTCCTCGACATTTCCCTCTGGAGGCTCCTGATCCTCGATTTAATAAGAGGATTACCCTCCCTGTCCTTATATTCCTCCTTTACCTCCTGTTGCGTCATCATCAGTTCTTTCCTGTGCTGCCATCTCTGAAACAGATAATCCAGTCCGGCAAGAAACAATAAAACAATACTGACCTTTAAGGCTAAACGGAAAGATGTTTTTCCAAGGTATTCCATTATCAGTTTTATGTCCCTGGAAGGCAGAGAGATTAAATCCGGCAATTCCTTAATAATGAGCGAATATGATATATATACAAGTATAACAATCTTTATAAGAGATTTTAAAATCTCTACTGCAGATCTCTTTGTAAACAACTTTTTTATTCCCTCAACAGGGTTAAGTTTTTCAAAATCAAATTTTATGGATTCAGAGCTCCACATAAAACCGGACTGCAAAACGCTTCCCAATACAGCGATTGCACTAAGCAGTGCAAAGATCGGCAGGACAAGCCACAGCCATTTAAATATACCGAAAGATAATATGCTGTAAATATTAGAAATATTTACATCAAGATCGATATTTTTAACGTAACTCGTATACACCTTAAACATCTCGCCAAAACCATAGGACAACGAAAAGTACAAAAATATAGAAGTGAAAAGGATTGCAAAACATGAAGACAACTCCTTTGACTGGGGAACCTGGCCCTTGTTTCTTGCATCTTCGAGCCGCTTATCGGTCGGCTGCTCTGTCTTTTCCTGAAAGGAATCAGCCATGCATTACACCATAAGTCTCATGATTTTTAAAACTCCCATATCCATACCCCTGAAAATATTAACTATAGAGGTAGTCATAATGCCCAGCGAAAGAGAGAGTACAACAAATGTTATTAATATCTTCATAGGCATCCCTTCGATAAATATATTAATCTGCGGAATCATCCTCGAAAGTAAGCCAAATGCCAGATCAACAATAAAAAGTGTTACTATTAACGGTGCGCCTATCCTCAGTCCTATTGAAAATATACTGCTGGTAAGGTTGCCTATATGATAAAACAGGGAATTATTCAGAACAGCTGCACCGATAGGAAGTTCCTTAAAGCTGAGAAATATACCTTTAATCAAAATATGGTGGGCATCAATAGCAAAAAAAACAATGATAGTGAGTATATTAATGAATTGCTCCAATACAGACACCTGCGTCATGCTGACGGGATCCATAAAACGGGCAAAACCGAACCCGGTCTGAAAGGCTGAAACCTCTCCGGCTGCATAAACTGTTGAAAACAAAATCCTCACAAAAATACTAATTGTCAACCCAATAAAAACCTCTTTAAGAATCAGTAACAGCATATAATATGTATCGCTGCTAAGGGTTTGATTCACACTCACAAGGTCAAAAAGCAAAAAGGATATGACTAAGGATAGTCCTGCTTTAAATGAAACCGATACGGCCCTTGATGAAAATAAAGGCAAAAGCCACAGGATAGAGGCTACCCTGAAAAAAACCAGTATAAACTTTTGACCGCTTATATTAATATCAATAGGCATCTATCTCACATAAACAGGGATATTTGAAAAAAGATTTATTGTATACGTCGTGAGAACGTTTAACATCCAGGGGAACAAAACCATCAGACACGCCGCTATGACAAGTATCTTAGGTACAAAAACCAGCGTCATTTCATGTATTTGTGTAGCTGCCTGAAAAATGCTGATCAGCAAACCGACAACAATTGAAGCAAGTAATGCCGGCGCCATTACCATAAGCGTTGTTTTAAGAACATCTCTGAAGATTTGAACTATAAGATCCTGGCTCATCCTTTTCCTCCTTTTAAAAACTTTTGATCAATGAACCCACAAGTAGATTCCATCCGTCTACAAGCACAAAGAGCATAAGCTTGAAAGGCAGAGATATAAATATCGGCGGCAGCATCATCATACCGGCAGCCAGAAGCACACTCGCTACTACCATATCAATAACAAGAAAGGGAATATACAAAAGAAATCCTATCTGAAAAGCCCTTTTCAATTCACTTATTGCAAATGCAGGCACAAGCACCCGCATAGGGATTTCGCTATGGCTTTTCGGCTTATTTAAGCCTGCAATATTTATAAAAAGCGCTAAATCCTTCTCTTTTGTATATTTAAGCATAAAAATACTCATCTCCTTCGATGCACTCGTAAGGAATTCATCAAAGCCTATTTTATTACTCATATATGGAGATAGCGCATTCATATGCACCTTTTCGTAAGTTGGGGCCATAACAAAAAAGGTTAAAAACAGTGAGAGTCCCACAATGATTTGGTTCGGAGGGAGTTGCGGCATTCCGATTGCCTGCCTCAGAATAGACAAAACAATAACAATTCTGGTAAAAGAACTCATCAGCAAAAGAATTGCCGGGGCAAAGGTTAAAATCGTGAGAACCGTTACAATACTTATAAGATTTTTGTTGCCCTCACTCGTGGTGAGCATGCCCAACAAGTCGCTTTTCCCCTGTGCTTTGTCTTGAGTATTTGCTTTTGCATGAACGAGGACAGGTATAAAAAATAGGGAAACGATAATAGTGATGATCAATAAAATTTTCATGAGCCTTTGTCCGCCTTTTTCCATTTTGCAAGAAGTGTCAGGTCTTTCTCCCCAACGCCAACAACCAATACGTACTCATTAACTTCTATTACAGAAACATATTTTTTGTATCCCAGATAGATTGAATCCTGTTTTTTCAGGTTATAATCAGATTTTTCCTGTCTCAGGTTACGTTTGAATTTTCCGGCGTATCTATATAACAGCGCCATACCGGAAACAATCCCCAGAAGAATAAAAACAACTTTAATAACATTAATATATATATCCATTATGCAAGCTTTTGAACTCTTTCCTTAGGCGTAACAATATCCATAATCCTCACGCCTAAACGTTCGTTCACAACAACTATCTCACCCTTGCCGAGAAGTTTTCCGTTAACATAAATATCGACAGATTCACCGGCAACCTTATTTAATTCAATAATTGATCCTTTTGAAAGCGAAAGAAGTTCTCCGATAGCCATCTTCGTTCTCCCAATTTCAACAGAGATTTCAACCGGTATATCCAGAAGGCTATCAAAGTTCAACTCAAACTTCTTCGAATTACCTGTCTGCTGATTTTCAATTAAAAGTTCTTCCATCTTGCCTCCCATTTTTTTTCACAGGTATCATAAAAGATACCACCTTGCAGGCTGATAGCATTCAAATTTAAATCTGTGCTCTGCCTTTTATTCTCTTGTCTTTTCAATTGATCCCTTCCTCTATCATAACTGCCTTGCTTCCCTTTAAAATACCCAACTTACCTTTAAATTTTATTTTATCGTTTATTAAAATATCAACCGGGTCATCCACACATCTGTCCACCATTATTATATTGTCTTCGGTAACCTTTAAGAAGTCTTCGAGAGACATTTTCCGTCTTCCAAGGACAGCCTTGATCTCAAGCGGTACATCCGAAGTTCTTTCCATGAGTTTTTTGAGCCACTTTTCCCTCATATCCATATCCTCACGGGAAGGGGTTGAAATCAGATAACTCTTGATAGATTCAAGTATACCGTAGGGCATGCATATCTTAATCCAACCCGTAATATCACCGATCTCTACCGAAATCTCGCAAAGACTTACCGTTTCTTCCGGAGACACCATGGTAATATAGTTAGGGTTCATTTCAGACCTGGAATATTTGCATTTTATCTCATAAACAGGCGTCCACGCCTTTTCCATTTCTACGGAAACAATGTCTACCATCTTCTTTATTACGCCTATTTCAATCTTCGTAAATTCCCTTCCTTCTATCCTTGTGACCGATGCGTTCGAACTCCCGAAAATAGTTTCCAGCACTGAAAAAATCAGCTTTGCATCAAAAATGACTATAAAAAACCCTTTCAAATTTTCTGTAACAACAATATTCATATTTGTCGGAAGCGGCAACGTCTTTATAAACTCTCTGTATTCGATGTACTGCATAGGACCTTGCTCCATCTCAACATCTTTCTCAACAAAAAGGGAGAGCGCTGATCTAAAAGATTTTGCAAATCTGTCGTATATAAATTGCAAAGCAGGCAAATTCTCTTTTTTGCTTTTTGTATATTTAACAAAATCAAACGTTTGAACTTCTATTTTCTGCTCAATTTCAGCTTCGACTTCCTTCTGAGGCTCTATTTCTCCTTCCGACAAACCGCTCATCAAAGCATCGATTTCTTCCTGCGACAGTATCTGTTCCATTTGCTCCCCTCACTGGATGATAATATCAGTGATATATATTGCCGTTAAATCACCCTGATCTTTAAACATGTTTTTCAGAGCATTATATAATTCCTGTTTAATAGCATTTCTATTGTTCACATCCATAAGCATCTCAGGTCCTTTAGTGCCAAGCACTGAAAGCACCCTGTCTCTCACTATGGGCACCATCTTTTTTGCCTCTTCAAGAACTTTGACATCTTTCAGTTCAATCCCTATGGACACCTTTGCAAATCTTGAGCTATTGCCTGATATATTAAAAAGGAACGGCTCAAAGGACAGTATGGGACCAACTGCTTTTTCCTTCTTTTCTTTTTTAGGTTCAACTGTCCCTTCGGGTGTGCCGGAAAACTGCTGTATTATCTTGTCTCCAAAAAAGAAATAAGTTCCACCGGCACCGATAATCAATGCCAGAAAAACAATCAATAATATAAGCTTGAATTTTCCCTTCTTTTTTTCTTCCGGTTGCTCAATATTTTCTTCCTCTATTTGTTCTTCTTCTTCCATACACCCCTCCTTCAACATTATGCAAAAGCAATATATATGCCAAAGGAAACATTTAAAAGTAATGTGTTATAAGTTATGAGTAAAAACAGAATGTTACAGATATGTAGCCATTGATTTTATCTGCATTGCATAGTGTTTTGAGAATCCTTGAATCTCAGGAGACAGTTTTAATGTTGGAAAGAAATACACCCATGTCATCCAATTGACATAAAACAGATAGTTCTTGATAAATAATATTTTAAAGGATTTTTCAGAAAAAACTGGGGCAAACAACGGAAGATGGGCTTAAGCATTTGAACAATGGACCAAGAATTGGCTGTCGTGATTTTTTTGATGGAAAGAAACATAAAATATGCTACCCTGCGGCTTACCACAGGATAGCATATTTTATGTGACAAATATTAAAGGAACTATTCTTATCTCTTCAGGTTCATAAGCTCCTGCAGTATCTCGTCCGATGTGGTAATAACCCTGGAATTGGCCTGGAATCCTCTCTGAGCTACGATCATCTTCACGAATTCCGTTGCAAGATCAACGTTTGACTGTTCAAGGGAATTGGGGTTTATCTTCCCGGTCCCCGAAACACCCGGTGCATACTTATATGCATCTCCTGTTTTGTTGTTTGCAGAAAAAAGGTTATTCCCTTCCTTTGTGAGCCCCACCGGGTCACCGAAATTTGCAAGGGTTATCTGATACTGGTCAATAATCTGTCCGTTAGAATAATGGCCTGAGATGATGCCGTCAGCATCTACGGAAACACTGGTGAGGGTTCCAGGCGGGAACCCGTCCTGTGCCTGGTAATTGGTTGCTGAGTCTATGGGGTATTGCGTCATGGGATCTTTCGTAGTGCCACCGGAAATAGAAGAAAGTGTCCCAAAGGACAGATTAATTGGTTGGTTCTGCTTGGCAGGTGTAGTAAAATCAAACATGATCTGATGATTGGAGCCCTCGCCCTGCAGTACGCCCGAATCATTGAATGTAAGGTCGCCGGATGAAGCCAGAGTATTTTCGCCCGTAGACGCATCGCCCGCTCCCACAACAGCCGCCCATTCCCATATACTGTTCAATGATGAATCAATATTAGACTTTCTGAAATATGTCGTAACGACATGAGACTGGCCATTGGAGTCATACACAGTTATGGAAGAAGAATAATTCGAAGTGGCTGTCGGGCTATCCACGTTAAAGCCCGAAATATCGAATGTCTGGGAACCAGCAGCAAGGGCTGAGGCGGTAATAATATCTAAGCCCAAACCCTCAAAGTTGGCTATGCTGGCTCCTGCCGTTATCACTTTGCTTTCAACGATTGGAGTTCCTATAGTGGTCGTTCCATCAGGTCCGACCCGCTGAACCGTAACAGTCAATAGAGGGGCATTAATAACAACCGGAGCACCCGCTGCTTCACCCGTCACCGCTTCTTTGACCACTATTGATTTAAAATCTGCGGATATTGAAGCGATAGTGAAGGTTGTATTGTTGCTCCCTGACCCTGTTACCGTAAACGTATCTCCTACTGAGAATACATCGAAAATAGCATGAGCATCGGCTATTGTTTTTGTTGCTGCGGTAAATGATATGTCTGCTCCTGATCCTGCTGTAAGTGCTGTTACGGCTGTATAACTACCGGCAATCGGCCATTTTCCGAGCGTATTGGTTACTGTGGCCACACTTGTCCCGGCTCCACCAAGGCTGCCTACAGCCCCCTTCCATTCAGCATTCGACTGTAGGTTTACCGTCATATCGATCGCCGTTGTAATCTTGGGGTCACTCGGCTTTTGTGAAATGATTATATCTGTATCAACGCCTACTGCCTTCTGAGTCGTCTGGTCTATCGCTTTGCCCTGTAAAATAAGCCCTGTAGGGTTAGCAAGGTTGCCATCCTTGTCGAATCTGAATTGTCCTGCCCTTGTATAATATTCTGTCATATTGCCTTCCGGTGCTTTTACAACAAAAAAACCTTTACCACCAATGGCAAGATCCGTAGGCTCACTTGTGCTTTCAAAAGAACCCTGGGCAAACTGGGTATCAACCGTAGTCAGCGTGGAACCCCGGCCAACCTGGCTTGCACCCGCTGTTCCGTTTATGGATTGATATAAAAGGTCCGAAAAGGTGGCTCTGCTCCCCTTAAATCCAATGGTATTCACATTGGCAATATTATTTCCAACCACATTTATTGCCTGACTGTTTGACATCAAACCGCTGATCCCTGAGAACATAGAACCTAACATACATACCTCCTATTCTTTAATTTGCCTGATTTTATCTACAGAAAAACTTTCCCCGGTCCCGGCAATTAGAAGTGGCGTTCCACTTGTCGTCATATCCACCCCTTTTACAACCCTGTACGCACTCGCCGTACATCCAACCTGCTTATTGTTTTTTAATCCCATAGTTGCCATGGTTACAACATCATCACCATCATATGTATATACCAATGGTTCTCCCTTTTTAATCCTCACCTCTTTTGTGGACCCGTCACTTGCGCTTTTTAATGTCAAGACTACCTCATCGAAATCACCAGACGGCGTCAAATAAACCTGATCTCCTTTTGAAAGAACGTTGCTGTCTACATTCATCTTCTTGCCGATTGTCGAAATCCATTGGGTCATATTACCGTTTTCCGCTGTTTTTTTCATTGCATCCAGTGAGCCTGCTATGTTCTGCAACTGCTCGACCTGGGTCAACTGAGAAAGTTGACTGAGGAACTGATCTGCTTTCATCGGGTCTAAAGGGTCCTGATATTTTAACTGAGATATAAGAATTTTTAGAAAAGCGTCTTTATTGACAAAGTTTGTTGAATTATTTGTTGCTGTTGTTGATGTTGCTGTTGTTGCGCTATTCACAGCCTGTACTGCCATTACACACCTCCTTGTACTGATGTTTCTAAGAACTCTACAAAATCTTTCTGCTTTGCCGTTTCTTTGGGATTTCTCTGATTTTCCCGTTTCGCTTCCCTTTTATCGAAACTACCATTCCCGTCCGGGTCAACAAAAATATTTGTATATACATTCTTTTCCTCCAAGCTACGCATAATATCGTCTTTATTGGTTTGCAATATATTTATCAGCCCTCCGTTTGCAGTCTTGATATCAACTATAACCCTTTGTCCCTCGTTTCTAAGCCCGACCAGCAATGTATCCTTATCATTAATTTTTAATCTGACAATCATATCCATAGATGCGCCTTTGGCTGAGTATTGCTCAACAATTTTCTCAATTTTCTCCGTCATAACGGATGTAAACGACGCTTCCTTTACACTATTGTGTCTCTGCGTTTCTTGAACAAGGGCATTTTCAAAATGATCCTGTTTTGAATAGGACAAAAAATCATTATCCTTAAACGATATTTTTATGTCCTTGCTCTGCGGCTCCACAACCTCCTTCTTTTGATTCATTAAAGATTCATCAAACAACTTTTCTCCCTGAGCGAATAAAACCTGGAAGCCGCCTCGTCTGCTATTAACGTTCTCGTTATCCAAACCAAATTGTTGGTGTTCTGTATTGGATGATTCTTTATTGTAGCCTCCCCCCTGCTTTATGGTATCGGCTATTTTTCTTGCTAAAATTTCAATATTGTTGTTTATATCACTATCCACATCGTTCAAAGTTTGTTTTTGAGCACTTCCCGATAGCATGGAATATGTATTTGTATTGTTCTCTTTATTCGATGCCCCAGGTATAAAACATTCCGTAGGAAGACTTTCTTTTTTAGTGCCATCACCCTGCGCTTCATTATTGACAAACTGTCCGGGATTAGTGCCATCACCCTTCGTTTCATTCTCGACAAACTGTTCGAGATTTAAAAAAATATTATTAATAACCGGTATTGCTGCAGCATTTCCCGTTGACTGCAGCGGCAAAGGCTTCAAGGTATCTCCTTTTTCCACTATTTCAGTCAATTCCTTAGACAAAGAATAACTGTTCCCCTCTTCTTTAGTGTTTTCAGTCATGTTCTCAATAGAGATCAAAATCTTATCACCGGTAAGACCTTCCTCTGCATCACTATCCATAAGCATATTTTTTGCTGCGAGTTCACAGACAATCCCGGTAATATCGAGTTTAACCGTCTCCTGATTGTTCAAAGCTTCGGAAATGCTGCTAAGAAGATGCAGTATGACACTGATAGAAGCAGCATCAGTTCCTGAAGGATCGATCTTAATAGTATTATTATCCTCTGTGCTGCTATCTTCTTTTCCGGCCGATTGCTGCTGTGACTGATCGCTGCTGACAACACCCGCATCCTTCCCGTTTTGGGTATTTGCGTTTGAAATATTCTGAAGTAAACCCAGAATTAACGGGTATATATCCTGTATGCAAGGCTGTTGAGTAACAACTCCGTTTCCCATACCCATTTCATCACCCTTTAAAAAACCGGCATTCATAATGTTATGGAGGATGCTCAAAAAATTCTTAGAGTCTCCTTCCTGGCAGGCTGATTGTTCGTCAGACATATTCACTGAACCCGTAAATCCCATAAACGTGTTATTGATGAGTAAATTTTCCATACCCATATATATAACAAATTTCGTGCCATTAAAAATAATATAATTATTTTGATAAGTTGTATATTTTGCAGTGATTATTTATTGGAAATATGGGGGAAAATTATTCCCGGGAGGGAAATTATTTCCTATTTCCTCTCATCAATTCTTGATGCCAGTTCATCCAGCATTTTCTGCTCTTTTCTGTTTTGTGATTTTTTGATGATTTTTAATTCCTTTGATTTTAGTATTTCAAGCATTTTGATTTCTTTTATCAACTCAAAGAGTTCAGCCTTCATAATATCCATCTTAGCTCTTAACTTTTCCCTTTGCCCGATCATCTCAAGTTTTTTATTTTCAAGAAATATTATATATTCCTTTAATACATAAATATCATTACTATTTGATGAATTTACAGTTAATTTATTATAATTTATATCAATGTTACCGTATATATCATTAATATCATTCGTTATTCTTTCTATCTCAGCAGCAGCAACCTTCATTTCATTTCTCTTATCATCCATTATATTTTCTTTTATTTCTATGATTCTTTCGATTCGGAGTTTAGACATAGTAACTGCGGTAGATAGTGAATAGTGAATAGTGTTTAGCCGGGATTAGCCGCAGACTATTGTCATGCAAGGCATGGATCAACTGTGAGATTCTATACATAAAATAATATCTTCATGCTGTTAAATGCATCTTCCAGGGTAACTTTTTGATCCACGCTCTGAGTCAGGAAGGCTCTTGCCTTATCTATCATGGATATTGCATAGTCAATTTTCTTGTTGTTTCCGGGGTTGTATGCTCCAATATTGATTAAATCCTCTGCCCTGTCATATTCTGATAATATCTCAACTATTTTGCTTGAATATTCTATCTGCTCTTTTGACACAATGTCCTTCATTGTTCTGCTGATACTCTTTAAAATATCAACAGGCGGATAGTGATTTATATCCGAAAGCCTTCTCGAAAGAACAACGTGGCCATCAAGAATGGCCCTTGATGAATCCGCAATCGGGTCATCAAGGTCATCGCCTTCAACAAGAACTGTATATATTGCCGTCATGGTGCCGTCTTCTTCCTCACCATTTCCCGCTCTTTCAAGGAGTTTCGCCAGAAGAGAAAAGACGCTCGGCGTATAGCCCTTTGATGTCGGCGGTTCACCAATGGCAAGCCCTACTTCCCTTTGCGCCATGCTAAAGCGTGTCAGGGAATCCATCATTAAAAGCACGTCGTTACTTTTATCCCTGAAATATTCCGCAATAGCAATCGTTAAAAAGGCACCTCTCACCCTGATCAAAGGAGGTTGATCTGAGGTTGCTACGATAATAACAGAGCGTTCTATCCCTTCCCCGAGGTCTCTCTCTATAAATTCCCTCACCTCCCTGCCTCGCTCTCCTATAAGCCCTATAACATTGACATCCGCCTCCGTATGCCTCGCTATCATACCGAGAAGAACGCTTTTACCCACGCCTGAACCGGCGAATATACCAATCCTCTGTCCCTTACCGCAGGTTAAAAGCCCGTTCATGCTGCGTATCCCAAGATCAAGCGGTTCAGTAATCCTTTTTTTCTTCATGGGGTTAACTGTATCCCTGTATATCGGAATCACGTCAGAACAATTTATCGGGCCCTTACCGTCAATCGGGTTCCCGAGACCGTCTATAACCCTTCCGAGGAGCCCTTCGCCTGCCAATGTGTTTACAGCCTGCTTCCTTGAAAGTATCTTTGAACCTATGCCTACGCCTCTTAAGTCGCCGAGAGGCATAAGCAGGGTCTTCCCGTCTTTAAAACCTACAACCTCAGCATCAATAGGCGGGTTTCCGTCTACCGGGTAAATAAGCGCAGCATCCCCAACCGATGATATGGGGCCTTTTCCTTCTATTACAAGCCCCACAACCTGATTTACTTTACCATACACCTTATAAGGGTAGAAATCTGTGAGCGCTTCTTGAATAGAAAGTATTTTTTCATCTATCTGCATATCCATTGCAAAACTCTTTTTTCAGCTCGTCTATTTGAGTAGCAATTGTTCCATCTATATCACCAAAATTGGTTTCAATAATAAAACCTGGGTCCTTTAACGAATCATCCGGTATAACTTTTAAAGGATATATACGATCTTCGGATATATACTGAACATCCTCCCTTCTCATTCTAATGGTTATCCCACTCTTTTCTTCACAAATTTCCAAGGCTTTTTTTGCCATATTCACAGTAATATCCCTATTTTCTTCACATTCTTTTAAAACAATTGCCTCTGCAAACACAAGCGCCAACTCAACTGACAGCTTTTCGGCTTTTCTAAAAAGCTCTTCCTTAAGCGCTGACAGCGCAGCAATATCTCCATTAAGTCTCTTTATAAGAGGCTCAACCTTTTTCATACCCATTTCATGCCCAGCTTTTTCCCCTTGAATATATGCATCTTCGAACACCTTCCTTGCCTCGTTTTCTACATCTGCAGCCTTATTACCCATCCGTGTCTTATTATCTGATAACAGAGGAGTATTAAAAAAAGATACGAACTCGTGGCTACCATCTTTACTTTCATATTCATCAACAAAATTATTTAAGGTAAACGGTTTAACCATCTCATACAAACCTTTCGTTCCCTCTGGATATTGCAATCTTTCCTTCACCGTCAAGCTTTTTAGCTGTCATTGCAATCCTTACTTGTGCTTGCTCGACATCCGACAGTCTTACGGGCCCCATTGACTCCAGATCTTCTTTCAGCATGGCGGCAGCCCTCTCAGACATGTTTACAAATATTTTCTCCTTTAAGTTATCGGATGCGCCTTTCAGGGCAATTGACAGGTCTTCCGACGATATCTCTTTTAAAATAAACTGAATACCCTTGTCATCAAGCTGAATAAGGTCTTCAAAGGTAAACATTAATTGCTTGATTTTATCTGCAAGTTCAGGGTTCGATTCTTCAATCCTGCCCAGAAGCTCGCTTTCCAGCGTCTTGTCCATCTGATTGAGGATATTTGCCACCACATCTACTCCACCGAGTTGTCTCCCCTCTGCAAATCCCACAGATTCTAATTGCTCCCGCAAAACGCTTTCAATTTCAAGCAGAACCTGCTTGTCTACTCTCTCCAGGTGTGCCATTCTCATCATAACTTCGCTCTGTATCTTTTCCGGAAGTACGGCTATCGCTTCACATGCCTTCTTTGAATTCAATATTGACAAAATAAGGGCAACTGTTTGTGGGTGCTCCCCTCTTATGGTATTTGCAAGTACTCTGGGGTCGCAGGTTCTTAGAAATTCACCGGGAACTCCGCCTTTAGATTCCATGGACTCAATATACATTTCTGCTTTTTCATCACCAAGGCTTTTCTTTACAAGGGACTTGAACTTTTTCCCACCGTCCACCACCGCGCTGGTTTTATCAAGTTTTTTTATAAACTCATCGTGAACCAGTCTTACAATATCGTCCGGGACAGACTTCAATTTGGCTATTTCCTGCCCGATCGCTGAAATTTCCTCTTCATCAAGTTCTTTAATTACTTCTTGTGAAAGTTCTTCATCCATAGTTAAAAGCAGTATTGCTGCTTTCCTCAATCCGTTTATGTCGGCAAGGTTCATAATTATGCCCCTTCCTTGACCCATTCCTTAATGATAGATTTGACAAGGTCCTTGTCCTTTAGTGCGCTGACAAGGGCAGGGTGTGGCTTGGCAGCACCTAATACTGCTTCCGTGTTTTCAGCTATTGCACCTCCGCCGCCTCCTATATACACATCTTTTATGCCTTTGACCTGCTTCTTCGGTATTGATCCACCCCTGCTTAATAAACCGATAACCGGCCTTACCACAAAAAAGAATATTGATATAAAGATGACTATATAAAAGACATATTTGCCTATATTATACATCAATTCCTTTCTTTCGGCCTTCTCAAGAAGCCCCTTTTCATCGGCAAGGGCTTCTACCTCAAAAGGCATATTTAAAACCTCTATCTTATCACCCCTCGCTTCATCGTAACCGACTGCCCGAACAACAAGATTTTTTATATCATTCAATTCTTTCTGTGACCTGGGGATATATTTCAATTCTTCCCCTTTTTGCCCTTTCACCCTTTCATACTTACCGTCAACCACTATTGCAAGAGACATCTTCTTGATATTGCCGAAGGGTTCTATAATTTTGCTTATAGTTTTACTCACTTCAAATGTAGTATGTGTCTCTTCTCTTTCCGATTCATTTTCCCTTACGGGCGCTTCTTGTTTTTCCTTGCCTGCGTCTTTTTTTGTCAAATTCTGTACGTTTGATGCAACCCCCGGCACCCCACCAGCCTTCGCCGATTTACCGGCGATTTTTTCCCTGCTCTTCTTTTCTACGGTTCTAACAGTTTTTTCCGGGTTATACTCTTCTTCAACCTTTTCCACCTTTCTCAGGTTAAGCTCCACGCTTGCCCTTACTACAGACTTGCTTGCAGATAAAAATTTGTCGAGCATTGACTGTATGGATTCTTCAACCTTTCTTTCCAGGTTTTTTTGCAGTTCATACTGCTGTGTGCTGACAACAAAGGGAGAACTTGCATCTCCGCCTTTATAAAGGATCTTTCCTGAAGAGTCTATCAATGCAATATTTTCAGGTTTGAGATTCTCAATACTGCCTGCAACAAGCTGAACAATACCCATGGTTTGATCCTTTGATAGAATTTTTCCGGGTTTAAGCTTTAAAAATACCGAAGCAGTAACATCCTTCTCCCTGTCGGTAAAAAGCGTCTTTTCCGGGATGGCAATGTGAACACGCGATGCCTTCACTTCAGGCATCTGATTGATCGTTCTCGATAACTCTCCCTGAACCGCCCTTTTATAATTAATGTTCTGCATAAATTCAGTCATTCCGTAGTTTGTCTTATCGAAGAGCTCAAATCCGATTCCGCTGCCTCCGGGCAGCGCATTCTGTGATGAAAGCAAGAGTCTCACATCGTACACCTTATCTTTCGCTACATATATGCTTGTTCCACCAAGCCCCAGTTTATAAGAAACTTTCTGCTCTTTTAATTTTGTTACGATCATTGATGCATCTTCGGTAGAAAGACCTGAGAATAGGGTCTGATAATTTTCTTTCTGAATTAAGGATAGCCCAAGAACAGAACCGCCGATCATAGCTACAAAAAGAAATAAATAGATATAGAGCTTGTTTTTCGGGGTAGCTTTTATATAATTTTTCGCATTGTTTAAAAGCAACTCTGCCGCCGCCATGATTAAACCTGCATTCTCATAATCTCTTCATAGGCACTTATAATCTTATTTCTTATCTGCATCATCATCTGGAAGTTCAGGTCAGCCTTTTCGAAGGCAATCATTGTATTGTGAATATCCTGAGTTTCCATTTTTGCAAGCTTTTGAACTTCGTTATCTGCTTCTTTTTCCAATTCACCTACTTTATTTATAGAATCTTTAAGAACGTCCACAAATGATGCCGTTCCTTTAACCTTTGTAGCACCGGTGTTTTCGGTAAAGCTGGGTAGGTTTAACGTTTCAATCTTCATTTATGCCTCCTACTTACCTATTTCAAGCGTTTTTATGAACATCTCTTTTGTCGTGTTAACAACATTGATATTCGCTTCGTATGCCCTCGTAGCCGATATCATGTCTGCCATTTCTTCCATAAGGTTCACGTTGGGAAATGTTACATACCCTTCTTTATCCGCATCGGGATGACTGGGATCATAAACCTTTTCAAAAGGTTTATTACTTGTGGCAATTTCATCAACCTTCACCCCGTTAACCCTTTCTGAGAGTATTTTGTCAAACTCTCTTGCTTCGGAAACCTCAGTTGCCCTGAATATGGCCTCCTTCTTCATATAAGGCCCACCTTCCTCCGTTCTGGTTGTATGTATATTGGCAAGGTTTGCAGCAATTACCTCCATCCTTGTCCTCTGGGCTTTCAAACCTGAAGCACTGATTTTTAAAATATCAAGAATACCCATATTACCCCCTTCCTCTAAGACAGTTCTGAGTTAAAATAAAACTGAGATTTATTGTATAGTAAGTTAATTGTCTTGTATATAGCTCAACACTTGTTTTCATTTTACCTTCTTCCCTCATTAATCATATATCTCATCATTGAAAACTTTTTTGTAATAACCTGAACAAGAGAGTTGTACATCATGCTGTTTTCCGTCATCTTTACCATCTGATTTTCAAAATTCACCGTGTTGCCGTCCATGCCGTTAATGCCTTCGTCTCCTGCTTTTTCTTTAACTTCAATATCTTTCTGGCTGATTGCCTTTTTTTGAATCTCCTCAAAAAAATCAATATCTTTTTCCTTATAATTCGGAGTATCAGCATTTGCTATGTTCCCTGCAAGAACTTTGTGATAATAAGACCTGATTGTCAGCGCTCTTTCAATAAGATTTACGACATCCATGGTTACTCCCTGTCAGGGATATTAAATCCCATATCTCTGTACTCTTTTATTTTGTTTCTCAATGTCCTTACTGTTATACCAAGCATTAAAGCAGCTTTTGTCCTGTTGCCTTTATAAGATTTTAGAGCATCAAGAATAAGATTCATCTCCATTTCCTTTACAGAACCTTGGGGGGTGTTTTTTATAAATGCCATTTCCTGCAAATGTGTCAATTTAATAACAGAATAATTCGAGAGGATACATGCCCTGGCAATATTGTTTTCCAGCTCTCTCACGTTTCCCTTCCAGTTATTCTCCATTAAAAATGTCATCGCTTCCTCGTTGATTCGTATATCCATGCCCTTAGAATATTTACGCAAGAAATATGCCACAAGCTCCGGAATGTCCTCTTTTCTTTCCCTAAGAGGCGGCACGACTATAGGAAACACATTAAGCCTGTAATAAAGATCTTCCCGGAACTTACCTTCCTCGACCAGTTTATTTATATTTCTGTTCGTTGTGGCAATAACCTTCACGTCAACTTTTTTGGGATACTTTGAGCCGACAACCTCTATCTCTCTCTCCTGCAAAACCCTTAATAATTTTGCCTGAAGCCTGAAATCCATTTCTGTAACCTCATCAAGCAATATCGTTCCCTTATCCGCAATCTCAAATTTACCCATTTTTTTTGAAAAAGCACCGGTAAAAGCCCCCTTTTCGTAGCCAAAAAGCTCACTCTCAAGTAGGTTTTCCGGTAATGCCGCACAATTGACCGGCACAAAAACATTTTTTGACCTTTCGCTGTTTTCATGAATATACCGGGCAACAAGTTCTTTTCCTACACCGCTTTCACCAAGCACAAACACAGTGGTATCGGACTTTGCCACCCTTTCTGCTTTAAGGAAAACGTCGCGCATTATCCTTGAAGAGTATATAATCTTTCCACCGTTCACGCCAAGCGCACGTTTTACAACGCTATAAAGTGTTTCAGTATTAAAAGGCTTTTGGATGTAATCAAAAGCGCCTTCTTTTATTACGCTAACAGCATCCTGGATCGTCCCATATGCTGTCACAAGTATCACCGGCAGTAGAGGGTGCTCCTCTCTTATATGTTTTAAAAGGTCGATGCCATTCATATGCGGCATTTTTACATCTGTTATGATAATGTCAAAAATGCGTTTTTTGATTTCATCAATTGCCCTCATCCCATCTTCCGCAAAAGAAACAGCATATCCTGCCTTTGACAGGGATTCCTTCATGGCAACCCTCATATGATAATCATCATCAACAATAAGCACGTTCGTCTTCAAGTCTTATCCTTCGGGATAAAAATATAAAAAGATGCACCGGAACCCTCTGTGGATTCCACCTCAATATAACCACCATGGGCTTTTATAATGTTATAGACAATATATAATCCCAGACCGACGCCTTTATCTTTCGTAGTAAAAAAGGGGTTAAAAATATTTTTTCTTATCTCTTCACTCATCCCGATACCGTTATCGCTAATTACGACTACAACGTATCTCCCCTCTTCCTTTATCTCTATCCTGATAAAACCCTTTGCTGTAACAGCTTCTATGGCATTACTGATAAAATTCATAATCACGAGTTTCATCATGTCCGGATCAAAATATGAGAGGCCTTCATAACATGCGTTAAAATGAACGCCTATATCCCGACTCATAATGGAAACACTCATAAAATCAAGGGTATCCTTAACAATTTCGCTGATTTTTTCCGGCCTTAATACAAGGGTCTTTGGCCTTGTATAGGAAAGTATGTTGTTAATGATCCTGTCAATCGTTTTAACCCCGAACTGCACATAATCTATATATTTCTTCCTTTCTTTTGTTTTTAGTTTTCCATTTGAGAGCATTGAAAGAAACAGTTCCATGCTTCCGAGAGGGTTTTTTATCTCATGGGCAATCCTTGCGGCCATTTCACCCATAGCCAGCAATCTTTCATCCCTTTCGAGCCTTTCTTTCATCTTTTCAAACTCCGTTACGTCTTCAAATACAATGACTTCTTTCCCTTCAAATCCATTCGTTAATACCTCTTTTTTCCACCTGTAATAACCTTTACCGTTTTTTATTTCACCGGCCTTTTGGTCACCATTGTTCAAACCACATAAGAATTTCTCCGAACCCAGCATTTCTGCTTTCCTGTTCGAAAAAGATACAGACTTTCTATCAATTACAACAACCCCAACAGGCAGTGAATCGAGGATATTGTGGAGATATTCCTTTGCATTTTCCAACTCCCTGTTTTTCTCTTCTACTTCCTGTTTTAAAAGCCCTATCCGGCTTTCAAGCATACTATAGTAATTGATTATTGAATCGGATGCCTTTGAAAATTCTTGAAATGCATTTTGAAGTAAGTTCGTTTCCAACGCTGGCATGACTTATTTGAATGCAAGATATGTACCAATGATGGATGATAAGCAGTAGATATTGTATTGTAAATTCTGAATAGCAAAAATGATATTAATTCAGGACATTTAACCTTAAAACATGAGTTGTGAACAGTGAACCACTTTTTGTCATTATTTTGACATAAGTGGGAAAATTATTCCATCTTGAGACGTTTCATCTTTTCAATAAGGGTGGTTCTATTCATGCTGAGCATCTGGGCCGCCCTGCTTTTAACCCCTTTTGTTTCCTGGAGTGCCTTCGCAATTATATCCTTCTCAAATTCGGAGACAAGCGTATCATACCCTTTCTGAATATCCATCTGCACGGTCTCGCCTTTTATGTTCCAAAATTTTTCCGGTAGATCTTCTATGTCTATGCAGCCTTTCTTTTTTAAGACTACAATCCTTTCAATGATATTTTGGAGCTCCCGCACGTTTCCGGGATATTCATAATTCATTAAAATATCCATATACTTCTTCTGAAAATCCTTCAATACCTGCACAGTTTATAATATTTGATTTTTCAAGAAAATAATTGAGCAAAAGAGGTATGTCCTGCCTCCTTTCCCTTAAAGGCGGTATATGTATAGGAACAACGCTCAACCGATAATACAGATCTTCCCGGAACTTGCCTTCCTTCACAAGCTCCTCCAAATTTCTGTTGGTAGCCGCAATAATCCTTAAATCAACCTTAATTGTTTTTGAACCGCCTATTCTTTCAAATGTTCTTTCCTGAAGTACCCGCAGCAACTTTACCTGTAGATTGAAGCTCATGTCACCAATCTCATCGAGAAAAATGGAACCTCCGTGGGCAAGCTCAAACCTCCCGTATCTCGTATTCACAGCGCCTGTAAAGGCACCTTTTTCATATCCAAAAAGCTCGCTTTCAAGCAATGTCTCCGGTATGGCGCCGCAATTTACAACAACAAGAGGGTTATCCTTTTTGGAGGAATTATAGTGTATAGCCTTCGCAACAAGCTCTTTCCCAACGCCACTTTCACCGGTAACCATAACGGTTGCGCCTGTATCTGCAACTTTTTCTATAAGCTCAAACACCTTCTGCATCCCGAAGCTAATCCCTATAATATTTTCAAATTTGTATTTGTCTTTAAGACAACTCCTTAGTATTGTATTTTCCCGTATTATTTTACTTTCCGAGAATCGTCTCAAAAGGTTTGCCTTTAAAGTCAGTCCTTTCGGAATGTTCTCATTCTTCAAAAGCTTATAATAATAGATGGCAGAATTGACTGTGGTTAGAATATCTTCAAAATTAAAGGGTTTCAGGATATAGTCAAAAGCTCCTAATCTCATAGCGCTTATAGCAGTCTCAAGGCTTCCGTAACCCGTCATGACGATACCGAGAGTATCGAGGTATTCCTTCTGAATATAATTTATTAACTGAAGCCCATCTATCTTAGGCATTGAAAGATCGGTAATTAAAACATGGTAATTATTATTCTTCAGGGCAGATAATGCCTGTTTACTTTCTAAAAAAGGGTCTACGGTATAATCGCTGCTTCGTAAAAACTCGGTCAGCATCAACAGGATGCTTTCTTCGTCCTCTACAACAATTATTTTACCTTTATCCATATTATTTCCTGACTTTTCCAAAATAAACTTATTTCAAAAACTAAAACATAAGGTTTTCCTTTCTTATTATATACCTTTTTATGCCTGAAAAAAAATAGAATTCCACGGGCTTGCCCGTGGTGTTGTTAACACACACGGTTTGTATAAATAACAGAAACATTCACCCGCGTTTACAAACGTGCTACTCTGCATAGAAATCTGCCCGGCACGCATAGCGTGCGGAGAAGTGGAGGCCGGGGTACCCCCCTTGCGGGTCGAGCTTGGCTGACGGAGGGGACAACCGGGCACCCGCTTGCTCTGTTTTCATTTTAATAAACAAGAGCATATTAACTTTTTTCTAAAAATACCGATAAAGGAATTAAGGAGTATGAAAATGGATTTAAAAATAGTTAAAGAAATAGTTAAAACTTTAATGGAGAGCAGGTTTTATTTTTCCCTGAATCTGAAAGAAAGACATGATTTAGTAAAATATCTACTTTCTGATATTGCGCCTTCCTTTTAGATTGCCCTGAGTGCCCTGCACTTTATATGGATATGTTTCTCCTATCCATTTTAAAGCCTCCACCCTTTAAACGTTTTGCCTGTGTTTTCATCTTTGATGCAATTTCCGTAATCTCTCCATAATGGACAAAATGTCCATATTTATTACTTGCACTGCCGATAGAAACCGTCATAAAGGAAAATATTTTAATATTGCCCTGTCTGTCTCTCGATTGGATACAACTTTTTTCTCTGTCTTCCGGATCATAAAATGTCTGAATTATTCTGTTAAAGGCACCAACGATCTCTGCTGATGTTTCTTCAACAATATCTTCGTTCATTATATATATGAAATCATCTCCGCCTATATGTCCCACAAAGCTATTTTGAGCTTGTTTATTTTTCACGATATTCAGGATCAGCCGTCCCACTACTTTTATAACCTCATCTCCCCGACTGAATCCGTATTTGTCGTTAAAAGGTTTAAAGTGATCAATATCCAGATAGGCAAGGGCGAAGATCTCATTTGCATCAAGCCTGTCCTGTATCTGCTTATTAATCGAAATATTTCCCGGAAGCCTTGTCAAAGGGTTGATTTCTACAACCCTCTCTGACCTTATAATGCAAAGCTCAACCCTCGGCAAGATTTCTCTTTCAAGATCTGACATTCTTACATAGTCTTCAACAAAAAAAGAGTTCCATTTCGGGATATCTGTATTTTCAGGTAAAATAGCAAGAATAGGTAATTGACTGAACATAGGATCCCCCTTCAAATTGCTTAAAATATCAATAGCCGTAGTATCACTTGAGCCAATTTCAATAATGGCCAGAGCGGGTATGGAATTATATATATAGTCAAGCGCAGATGCAATTCCTTTGAATATGATCACATTATATAAAGGATTCAGATTTTTGATAATAATATTTGTCAGTACCGTATCTCCGGAAACTATAATAATCGTTTTCATCTTCATATTATCATTCGAGAATTGATGTGCCTACTTCCTCTATTGAATCATCCATTTCTTTAAATATATCCTTCAAGTCAGATTCGGTCATGCTAAGGCTTTCCCATATAGCAGGGTTAATAACCGGAACCATATTGTCACCTGCAAAACCGAAACCCCTTGCCCGGACAAGTATATCTGAGAGGTAAACTATAGCCGTCTCGACAGGAGCGATTCTTGACAAATGAGGCTTATGGTGGCACCGAATCACTTCTATAAGGTTTCCTGGAAATCTCCACTTCTGAGTCATCCAGGTTCCTGCATCTGCATGTGTAATGGCAAAAACATTCTCCTCTGCCTCTGAAATAACAATGCCCTTGTCCTCAGCCTCCTTCGTTGCATATTCATAATGTTCATAGAATTGCAGGATTAGGACAACCTTGCCAATGTCATGGAGCAAACCTGCGATAGAAACCTCCTCCGGTTCTTTTAAGCCTTTTTTCTTTGCTATCAGTCTGGAGGCAATAGCACATCCCATGGAATGTTCCCAGAGCCCAACCATAGATTTCTGCATGAGTTCAAAGACAGAAACGCCGAGCAATAAACCCTTTACGACATTTAATCCAAGGAGGATTACTGCCTGGCTTACAGACGATATTCTGCCGGGGAAACCATATATCGGCGAATTTACCATCTTTAAAACCTTTGTGGTGAGAACCGGGTCATTTGATATAAAATTACCAATCTCATTAAGGGATACCTTTTGATTCTCAAGCACTTTTAAAAGATTCTTTAAAGCTCCGGGAATTGTCGGCAGTGTATCAATGTTTTCAACTTTAAAACGAATCAGTTTTTTATCAAGCTCATTCATAAAGTCCTTCTATGTGCTCCTTCAGCACTCTTTTCAACATATCCATATATGGCTCATGTTCTACTTTTTCAAATCTTTTATATAATTCCAACAGCGCTTCTTCCTTTGGCTTTTCCGGTTTTGACAAGCCTTTCACATAAACACCATCAACATCCATATTTTTTAATTTCTCTATTGTGGCCTCAGTTAGCTCAGTATCTTCGCTTAATAAAACCATGCCGCTTTCATTAAGAACCGGCCTTGTAATCTTCATTCCAGGCTCAAGCTCATTTAAGGGGGTCTTCGGCAATTTTACTCCTCTGTTATGTTTATTTTAAGAAACCTTCAATACTGTGGAATTCTTCTTATTAATATATCGGTAAGTCTAACAAAAATTTAAGGAAAATCAACATATAATTAAATATATTATAATACACCACATATCTGATGGAAAATTCCATGTTAAATTTATGACACATAGCATATACTCACGGATTTGCCCCTGGGCATCCGCCTCAAGAGCAACACAAGCGGGGTACACCAGTGCTCTTTTCCTGCTAAAAACCCGGCATCATTTTTAGGCATGAGAAATGCATATAAATAATTGCATGTCAAATTTTAAAAACATACAGGGATTGCTCCCTTTACAGACGATTATAATTGGAAATAATGAAAACAAGACATCGAACAATCATAGTTACAATAATATCAATTTTGAACAGCTCTTAACTGCATCATTAAGGCAACTTTACAGTAAAGATATCAACTTCACAAAGAGCACTACAAATGAACCAACACCTGTTTTAGATTCTTTACAAACACTCACCCTCGATGATAATGCAAAGTTCAAAGAAGGCCTGAAAACTGTCTTCAAACATGAAGGATCAAGTCTTGTAAAAGAAGATGGGGGAGGGAGAGAATCTTCAAAGTACGGCATTATCGAATCAACAGCTAAAGAATACGGTTATAAAGGAAATATAAGGAGCATGACAATGGCAGACGCTGAAACAATTTACAGAAAAATCTGGGATAAGTCCGGTGCAGGGTCTTTGCCTTACCCCTTAAGTGTTGTGCATTTTGACACCTATGTAAACAGCCCGTCAATGGCTAGAAAAATTCTTCGACAATCAGGCGGGAATGTAAATGCATACTTAGGATTGAGACTTGAACGTTATAACCGGCTGGCTCAACTAAGACCGGAAAGATATGGAAAATACTTAAATGGATGGACAAACCGGGTCAAGAATCTGAAGGTCCTGGCAAGCACCTCTTTCAACAAACAAAATGAATATATCAGTAAAAAAATATAATATTCAATGTTTAGCTTCCTGATCATTCTCTTACAGACACTTTCCCGTTACTTTGCCCATATAATAACCTTTTCGTTTCTCCGGACATCACAAAAATAAATCATGCTAATCAGGTTCAGATAACGGCAAAAATATATTGAATGTGCTGCCGTTGCCTACTTCAGAATCCACATTTATAAACCCGCCATGATTTTTTACAATGGAGTAACAAACTGCCAACCCCAGGCCCATCCCCTTCTGCGATCCCATCTCTTTAGTGCTAAAATAGGGATCGAAGACCTTCAATATATCATCTGCTGCAATACCTACGCCATGATCCTCTATAGAAATCTTCACGTACTTACCCTCTTTCTGAGGGACATTGTCTTTTGATGTAAGGGCAACATTTTCGATAAATATGTTAATATCTCCTCCATCAGGCATAGATTCCCTGGCATTGGCAACGATATTGGAAATTACCTGTTTTATCTGGCTTTCATCCACCATAAGGAGGGGCACATCCTCGGGAACATAATACTTGCATTGTATGTCAGGAGAATCCTTCAGAACATGCTTTGCTGTCTTCCTGATAAGCCCTTCGACAGACAAGGGTTGCAGCAAAGGTGTACCACCTTTTGAAAAGGTGATTAATTTTTTCGTCAGGTCGCTTGCATTTTTTAATACCATCTCAGCCTTATCGAGCAAACTAAACGGCTTACTCAAAGGATCTATCAACATCTTTGCAAAGGACATGTAGCCAAGGATTGCCCCGAGCATATTGTTGAAATCATGAGCAATACCTCCCGCAAGAATACCTATGGATTCAAGCTTCTTAGTCCTGTAAGACTCTTCCTCCGTCTTTTTCTGCTCCGTAATGTCCTCAAGGAAACCTTCTAAGCGCTGGAGTGTTCCGTTTTCATCCCATAAAGCGCGTGCGCTCTGCGACACCCATATAACACTTCCGTCTGCCCGGTAACACTGTGCTTCATGATTAATCATTCTATCTTCCCTAAATATCATGTCAATAAACTGTAAACGTGCCTCCGGGTCAACATACATCTGCCTGCCGATATCTGTAATCGTTTCAATTAGTACTTCAGGTGAACTATAACCAAAAATACGGGCAAATGCCGGGTTTACATCAATAAAAGTTCCCTCTAACGTTGTCTGGAAAATGCCCTCCACCGCATTCTCAAAGATATTTCTGTATTTTGCCTCAGCTTGTTTCAAAGCCTCTTCTGTTCTTTTCCTGTCTGTAATATCATGTATTGTTTCAATACCCCCTATGATATTTCCATTAGAATCATAAAACGCCGAAGCTGTTGCAATGAAATACGCCTCACGACCGTTCAGGTTTTCCACATGTGCTTCAACTGCAAGCTGCTCTTTATTCCTTTTAAGTTTTTTATACTGACTCTCCAACTCATGATCAGGAAGAAAGAATATGTCTAAAAGTACCGGTCTTCTCTCACCGTAAAACGGTATGGCATATTCATAATCTCCTTTGCCCAGCATATTCTCTGCTTTAATCCCGGTTGTTATCTCCATGGCATGGTTCCAGGCTATCACCTTCCCTTTCCCATCAATAACCATAGTAGCGTCAGGAAGAAAATTGATGATATCATTAAAACGCCTCACTGATTCATTAAGCTCCTTTTCTGCCTTTTTACGTTCTTCAATCTCATGCCGGAGTTCTTCATTGATTGCTTTAAGATCTGCCGTCCTTTTGTTTACACGCTCCTCAAGTTCATCTTTAGTCTTCTGCAAGATCTCTTGGGATCGTCTCCTGGCGGTAATATCGCGTATCGATTCTATGGCTCCGACCAGTGTTCCACTATAGCTGTAAAGCGGCGATGCCTTCACCCAAAGAAATACATCCTTCCTTTCAGCTAATACAGGGATATGCACTTCTGCAAATATTGCATCTCCATCCCTTTCTATGTTTTGATAACGTGATTCAATATCTTCGTTATGCAGCACTCCAAAAACATCTGCCAATACCGGTCTGCGTTCACCATAGAAAGGGATCGCATATGCATAATCCCCCTTTCCGATAATATCCGCCTTTTTTATACCTGTCATCTTCTCAATCGCCCTGTTCCAGGCTATGACCTTTTTATCATTGTTAATAATAAAGGTTGCGTCAGGTAAAAATTCGATAATATCAGTAATCTGCTGGTTTACCGTATATTGCCCTGGTTTTAATTCTGCAATGTTTTTGCGTAATTCGCCCAATTGGCTGGTAGTCCGTTGTTTTTTCTTACGTTGGTCTTCTTTCATTATTTAATTATCAAAAAATTCTTATATACCTTTAATCTGTCATAATTTTCAAGAATACTTTCCGCCATGGAGGGCCTTCTGTTCTATATGCAAAATATCTGCCATAACATCTGAAAGTCTCGTTTTTTAATGAAAATATCTTCATTTAACGGTCTTGAAAGCAGCTTCCTGGGATCATTTATTATATTGTTTATATCTGACTTCATATTAATGAACTACCCCGCAGCAGAGCTGAAATGTATCAGCGGAATGAGGATCATGATTGTTCCTCCTCACGCTATCCTCTCCCACGAGTGGCGAGGGAATATGGTTACCCCGATATCTTTGCTGTACGAACCGTCTTCGCTTATAAAAACATAACTGCGTAAATAAACATCGCTTTTTTACATTTCAAAGGGATATAGCTCATTAAGAACAGGAGAGGGTTTTTGATAATGAAAAAATTATCTGCGACAGCTTAAAAAGATGCGTAACCAATTTCCTTTTGATAAAGGGAGGGGAAAGGCAAAGCCCCCTGAAGGGTAGAATACGTGTTTGGGGGGGGGGAGTAAACTGCCCTCCTTCATGGGCCAACCGTTTAAATGCAACAACAATATTTTATGAAGTTAACCCTTCGGGGGCTTCACCTTGGTAAGTTTTTTTAATATCAAACCATTTATAAAATCTATCTCTCATGACAATTGTTTAACTTTGAAATTATACCTGAAAAGTTAAATCATTTGTTATTGATTTATTATAGATATATTATATAGATGTTTTATATATTTTCACAGTGACATCAAATAGGTCCGCAGATTTATCTTTTTGTTGTTTAAATCAAGCTTGCTTCTGATATTGTTTCTGTGAGTATCAATTGTGCCTGTGGATACATTCATAAATTCTGCAATTTCCTTACTTGTTTTACCACTCTTGACCAGACTGGCAATCCGAATTTCAGTTGGCGTAAAAAAGGAATAACTTGAAGTCATCTTTTGAATAAACGGCGAGATGATATCGCTCAAGTTTTTTTCAAGTATACCCAGATATGCCATCTGGTTGTCGCTCAAGTGTCCGTTTTTCAACTTTTCAACATATGGAAACACCAGTTCCTGAACATTGGCCAGAATTGTATCTTTTAGGGCCTTTTTATCCTCCTCCCTGTGTCTTAGTAATACCTTTAAGGCAATGTTGGCATCTTCAAGATTAATAGATTTTATCTCCAACTCATTTTCTCTTTTTTTCAGCGCTTCTTCGGCAAGTTTACGTTTGGTAATATCTCTTAAGAATACAAGAGATACCGGTTCTCCTTTTAATGTTGTCTTTGTTGCCGAAGCTTCAGTATCAAGGAATGTTCCGTCTTTTCTGATATGTTTAATTTCATATATGGAAGGGAGGCGCTCTCCACTGTGTTGTCCTATGTGAATGTCCATAACTTTATCGATATAATCCGGATGGATTATTACCCCGATATCTTTTCCTTCAATCTCTGCGGCACTGCCATACCCGAGCATCTCTACAAGCCTCCGGTTGACAGAAACATACCTTCCATCTTTTACGATTAAAATACCGTCATTGGAATTTTCAATAGCGGTTTTGTAGCGCTCTTCAGATTCCTGCAATGCTTCCTCAGCCTCTTTGCGCTTTGTAATGTCTCTCCACACTGTATAAAGATAATGCTTCCCTCCTATCGGGATCGCTGTCAACGATACCTCTACCCAAAACAATTCATTATCTCGGTTAAGGTGTACCCATTCAAAAAAACTACTCCCCTCCTTTCCTGCCGTATCCAGAATCTCTCTTTCCCTGTCACAGGAAAGTCGGCCATCAGGCTGTGTATCGGGGGATATTTGCGAAGGAAGGAGCCCTAACAACTGTTCTTTTGAAGTACAATGCATTATTTTGCAGGCAGCATCATTACAGTCGACAAACCGATTACCATCAAGCAGTAAAATAGGGTCAACAGATTTTTGAAATAACAATCTGAATTTGGTTTCGCTTTCCTGTAACGCATGTTGAGCCTTTAAAAACTCGGTAATATCAAGGAATGATGCCACGCTCTTTTTTGTCCCCGGAATCATTGCAAAAGTTGCATATACATCCTTTACATCACCGTTCCTGTCAATAAACTGACATTCATAACTTCCGGGTGCACTATCAGGGGCAGTCCTTTCTGCATTGTAGTACATCATCATTTTCTCCAGACAACCTTTTTCGATAACATCTACAAGGCCTTTCTTGCCCTCTGCTTCTTCCTTCGAATAACCGGATAGGATTTCGAATTTCTTATTTACACGTGATATTGTTGTGTCTTCTTCGATAATTATGGATGCAGTGCTTGTGGTTTCAAATACAGTCCGGTACAAAGACTCGGAAATTAATTGGTCAGCCTCGCAATCAGAAAGGTTGGATTCGCTTTTATCTTGCTGTAATTCTATTGGCATATCTCATATTATAACAGGTAAGCTTTATGCCGATCAAGATAAGGATATTAATATGACTAAACTATAAAATATGAATTAACGTCCAGTCCATTATTCAAATGAAAAATCCACAAACATAACCTCTTTATCCCCTCCGTTTCCGTTATTAATAGAAAAATAAAATGGGAGTGAGATTATCGGGATTTTTGTAATAAAATTCAGTTCCACCGCATTACCTACCACAACCATCGGTATTGCGGCCTTTAAGTTTATCCCTGCCTTTTCAAATTCTTTTCTCGCCTGACCTGATATAATATTGGTCAGTTCGCCAATTGCATCAACAACTTCCGGGCTTATACTGTTGCATTCATCGCCTACGAGTGTTTTAAAAACAAATATAGCACCATTATTCTTTAGACTTATTGCAACCATACCTTTCTTATCGCCCACAAGTCCCATAATACCCGTAACATCACCGGATGTGCTGTTTACGGTTTTTAAAACAGGCTTACCAAGCTCTACAGTGATGCCGAGCATTGTTTTAAATACTGTCTGTGTAGCCAATATAAAAGGATTAATATACTTTACTTCCATTTTATCCCCCAAAATTTGAGTTTATTTTCCAATTCTTGCCCTTGCCTTGTCAATTGCTCCCTGGAGCTTTTCAGGTGTAAAGGGTTTTACAATATAATTGTCAACACCGGATTTGATGGCTTCCATTATACAGTCTTTCTGTGCCTCGGCAGTCACCATAAGAAAGGGCACGTTTTTAATTCCGTCATCCCCTTTGCATGCCTTAAGGAAATCTATTCCTGTCATCTCAGGCATAATCCAGTCACTGATTATCAGGTCAATCTCCTCTTTTTTTAAAACATCAAGGGCAAGTTTTCCGTTTTCAGCTTCTATAACATTGTCAATATTTATTTGTTTTAAAACATTCTTTATTATCTTCCTCATTGTAGCAAAATCATCAACGACAAGAACCCTCATATGCAACCTCCTTAAATAAACTTGTTGAATATTAATATCAATCTGCTATCATTATCGTTAAAAAATAAATAAACTTAAGACTATTTAATATTTTTTTTGCTGATTGAAACTCCCCGCAGCAGAGCTGCGAGGTATCAGAGGAATGGGGAACATGATTATTCCCCCTCACCCTGCCTTCTCCCTCAAGGGGCGAGGGAATGTGGTTGCCCCGAAGCAGAGCTTCGAAGAAGCTATTGATTGAACCTTTGAATCTTTTAATTTATAATAAACCGTCACAGCTATGGAAAATATTAATAAAAAAGATATTTTAAAGAAACTCATATCCGGTTATGCCCTACCGTCGCTTTCAATAATTGCTGTAAAACTTATAGAACTCGCAACCGACGACAATAGCTCTATGGACGAGTTGGCAGACTTGATAGAAAAAGACCCTTCCCTGACTGTCCGTGTCCTTAAGCTTGCAAACAGTGCTTTTTTTAAGCCCATTTACCCTATAACAAACGTGAAACATGCTGTAATAAGAATCGGCTTTCACCATTTGAGAATATTAGCCCTGTCATTATCACTGAAAGACACTTTTCCTATGGGCAAAGTCGGGAACATGAATTATGAACAATTCTGGCGGGTTTCTCTGTACCGCGGACTCCTGGCAAAGTCGCTGGCTAACATGCTTAAGATATGCGAACCTGAAGAGGCTTTTGTTGGCGGACTCACGCTTGAGATCGGTTTTCTTATATATTTTGATATGTTTCTGAAAGGTAAGGATGATTGCATCAATCTTGGCATATACCCCTTAGAATCACTTCTGATTCTTGAACAAGAAAAAAATGGGATAAACCACAGGGAGATGGGTGAAATTGCTCTTCAATACTGGAAATTTCCTGACAATATCATTAACTGCCAGCGTTACTACGGACAGGAAGAGGATGACATCGAACTATCAGGGCTACCCAGGATATGTAGGATAGCAGGAAAATTGTCGGCACTCATATGTTACAAACATATTGATTTCAATGAGATATTTCATACAATTGTATCTTCTTATGGCTTAGACAATGAAACGGTATATGAAGTCGTCATTTCAGCATTGAACGAGGTTGACGAAATCTCAAAAGCGCTCCAGGTATCAGTCGAATCTGATAAAGACTTGTCAGGACTTATGGAAAAGGCAAACAGGGCTTTAAGCAATATTTCGGAACAATTATTGAAACAAAAGGATACCGGGGACTTGCCATCCTTCGATTCCCTGCGTGGAAGAGATGATAAGAGCGAGGATATAGCTTATGCCATTCAGGCAGTCGCTCATGAAATCCGCAATCCGCTGACAATAGTGGGCGGGTTTGCAAGAAGGCTTGCAAAAACAATGGACCCCTCTTCGGATGGATGGAAATATATTGAAATAATCCTGGGAGAGACAAGAAGACTCGAACATGCGTTGGAGGAAGCCACAAAAGGCCTTAAGGCATAATTTATTGTTTCTTTCTCTGCATAAACCATTTTAGTTGTCGGGAAGCAACCCGTCAGATATATTATTAGAATGGCGGTTATGTTTTTCCATTTAATAAAATAGTTTTTTTGACGATTATATATATAACTCGCAACCGTTGTTCATGTCTGCTATACACATCCACTGCATAAACATAAGGCGGCCACAGAGACATCAAGGTTTTAAGGAGGTTCCAATGCAAAAAAGTAAAATATTTATAGGTTGGCATTCACTTTTATATTTATGCTTGATCAATTTTATACTCCTCCTCTTTTTACATTCGGCAGCCATAGCATCCGACAAGGAGGAGCTTGAAGTAAGAAGGGATAAAGAAAAAACCGTTTATACCATAGATTCCAAAGATGATCAAAAAAAGGATGAGGATAAAGCAAATGCATGGGAAATGCTAAAAAATAAGAACATATGGATTCAACCGAAATAGTTCATCGTCTGCCGATAAAAATAAAAAAGCGAGCGCCCTGTTTATATTTAATAAACCTATACCAGCCATATGTCCTTCCGGGTATTAATGCCTTGACTCTCTCTTAACAGTTTGATAATATTTAAACAAAATGATATGGGGGTAGGTAAAAAAACTGATTTTTCGCCTGACCCCCATTTTTCATCTTAAACTTATGATACCTGTAATAACTTTTATATTTTCCTGCTTTCTTTTTATTGCATCGGTTGTTTTTGGCGCCGAAATAATGATTGGAGGCATAACACAGTATACAGTTCAGAAAGACGACCGTCTTGAGTTGATCGGCGCAAAACTCGGGGTGTTCTGGAAAAATATTGCAAAAGAAAACAATCTTGATCCAAAAGCACCCTGTGTGGCTGGTCAGGTACTAAAGGTAATCACAAGAAAGATCGTTCCTCGCATTGTAGAGGATGGCATAATCATTAACATCGCAGACAGGACTCTCTATTATTTTAAAATGGGCAAACTGACAACTTATCCTGTAGGCGTCGGCCTGGCCCGGGAAGATGATTTCGGTGACTGGCGCACCCCCACCGGCAAATTTGTTATAGTGGGCAAGAGAAAAAACCCCACATGGTCTGTGCCGGATTCAATCCAATTAGAGACAGCATTCAAAGGCAAAGAGGTGGAAGAGACAGTTCCCCCTGGTCCTAAAAATCCCTTAGGGAGATATGCGGTCCAGACATCCATACCCGGCGTGTTGATCCATGAAACTATCTGGCCGGCGAGTGTTTACCGATTCCAGAGCCACGGATGCATCAGGATGCTGCCGGAGAATATGGAAATTTTTTTTGAAGAGGTTGGAAAAGGCACAAAGGGTGAGATTATTTATGAGCCTGTAAAAATTATGCTGACCCAGGAGGGGAAGTCTTATCTCGAAGTCCGTACAGATACCTATAGAAGATTTTCATCCCTCAAGGATCGGGTATGGAAACTGATTGATGAACGGGGTATCAGAGACAAGGTGGATGTGAGCAAGGTGGAACAGATTATTAAGGATCAATCAGGCATTGCTGAAGACATTACTTTTTATCCTAAAGAGGGGCCGGTTACACATATGATGAAAACCTTATATCAGAGATTTTTTGATTTCTTCAAGCCAAGTTCCAAAAGTGAAAAACAGTCCTCCGGGTTTCAGGGCAACTTTACCTTGAATCGCTCTGTCCAGAACCTTTCATCAAGGATAAATCTATATATCGTATCCGGTTGCTCCGGTCTCATGATCTTAACGTAGAGGTCCGGAAAACCCTTCTTTGGCACATAAACAACCCAACTTGCCAGGGTGCATACCTTTTTTGACTTGTCGCAAACTTTCAGAATACTATCGTTTGGGCTGTTTCCTCTGTCCTCGCTGACAGCGATAAATTGTTCAATGGTCAACGGTAAAGGACTTGTACTCATCAGGTAATCAACACGATCAAGCCTCCTGCGGCTATCAGGGGTGGCAAGCTCATTATCTGAAAGGAGTTTTTCTTCCGTGTAATGGTTTGTATGTGTGAAAATGCCATCCCGGGAAGCCTTCATAGAAATCTTATTGCCGGGCGCAACTTCAACCAAAGCCACTTTATCTGCATCTGCGATAATATAAAAGGCAGGGTGGCTGGCCGCAAACATTGCCTCCTCTTTTATCAGACTGTCAACTGAGTCGAAGTATGTCAGGAGCCTCTCGGTAAGATCCTCTTTGGCCACATTGCGTTTTTCCTCCGGCACGCTTACCGCAGAGGCATTGATCACTGCAAGCCCCTTTTCATTAATCCCCGACACAACATAACCATAAGCCTCAATATCAAAAAGTCCTATGAAACGGAATCCTTTTTCACGTGTTATAAACTTAAGTTCCGTAATGATCTGTTTATTGTCACGATTCTTGGCGATAAGAGTCCCATTATCTTTAACTATAGGTCCGGTTGCGACCCATAGCGTGCAGGCTTCAACAGGGCCGGGGATTGCGGCGGCAATAACAAGAAAAGCAGCACACCATATAATTATCCTGAACAATTTATCAATTCTCCTGCATTTCTATTACCGGGACACCCACAAGCCGGTATATGATCGCCCCATCCACTCCAAACGGTTTAAAAGGCTAACTTGGAGCCTCTCCTTCTCGCAAGCTGTACTTGCTAAAGCTGAGAATCTTTTTATATTGACAATCAGGAGACACAGTCTCATGATTGTCAATATTCTTACATCACATCCTTATTGCTCGTATCAACGGCACGGTCTATCTCTGCCTTCAATTGTGGAGGCAGACCCTTAATGTCTACACTCAAAAAACCGCGAACAATCGTAGAAGTTGCCTGTTGTTCGCTCAAGCCTCTTGACATAAGATAGTAGATTTCTTCCTGCGCTATCTTTCCCACTGCTGCTTCATGGGACATTTCCACACCTTCAACATGTCCTTCGAGCTGCGGTATGGAGTCAATGATGCCGCCTTTAAGCAGAAGTCCTTTGCATTCAAGGTGCGCTTTAATATTCGGGGCTTCGCCGATAAGATGACCCCTGTTGATAATATGGCCGCCGTTACTTATTGCCCTCTGGACAATCTCTGCACGGCAACCGGGCTTTTTAAGAAAAATCCTGCCCCCGATATCGAAATTTGAACCCGGACTGCCGACGATAATACTATAGAACATGGCTGTTGCATTCTCATCTACAAGGTGTGTTGTCGGGTACATCTGTATTGAACTTACAGGTTTCATGCAGATATAATTATTTATAAAAACCGCGCCTTCTTCAACTCGAGCTACCGAACGGGGACGGACAGCCATTTCTTCCGCCCAGTTGTGTATCATTGTGAAGCTGAGTTTTGCGTTTTTCTTTACAAAGAATTCGGAAATACCTACATGGACACCCCTCTTGAGACCGGGAGATGTAGCGCATCCCGTAATAATATGGAGTTCAGAACCTTCCTCGGCAATAATCAGGTTGTGAACGTTCTGTTGAAGTCCTTCTTTGTCAATGTAGAGACATGCCTGAATAGGATACACGCTTTTACTCCCCGGCAGCGCTCTGATTACATAACCGTCATGGAGATCAAGAAAAGCAGAAGCGGTATATTTATCCTGGTCCACAGGGACAAGCTTCCAGAAATATTCCCGGACCCAGTCATATTTCTCAAGGGCCTCTCTGACAGGGATAACCTCAATGCCTGTTTCCATGCTTTTACAGTGGACAACGGCGGTGTCTTTCTGAAAGTATGTGCCCCCCCGTCCCTTGCCGGTAACATCCAATCCCGACATGAGAAGACGGGACTGTTCATCATCCGGAAGATTGCATAATTCTGTTTCAGCAAGATATTTATGGGGGACAAAAGTTCTGTCAAAAGTATTTAAATCGACATCTTCACCGAATAATGCCTTTTTATTAACTGCCTGAAGGGCTTTTTCCTTTAATTCTTCTATATTGAACATTTTACACACTCCTCATATCCTGATTTGCCAATACAAGTAAATATTTCTCTGGGATTGCCGGCACAAGCCAATACACCGTTGTAGAGGACCTGGCCTTTATCGGCAGGAACATAATCGAGTATATAGCCTGTATGGGTAATAATAAGACCCATCTTTGTCCGTTCCCGCCATGTCTGCACCATAGGTTTATTGTCAATGCTTGTAGAATCTTTTTGCAATAATGCAGCGATATTTTTGCCTATAAGCGCCATATTTTCTATATCCACACCGGATTCAGGTTCATCAAACAGCATTAAATCCGGGTTTTGAGCCTTCAATTGCAGCAATTCCGAACGTTTTATCTCGCCGCCGGAAAATCCTGCATTTAAATCTCTCTCAAGAAAGGCCTCGAAATTGACAGACCTTGCCAGTTCTTCAATATCGGTCCCTTTTTTGGCGCATATTGTCAACATCTGGCGGGTCTTCAAGCCGTTTATCGTAGGAGGCCTTTGATAAGACATGCCTATACCCAGTGCTGCACGTTCATTAATGGGCGCATAAGTAATGTCCACCCCTTTGAATACAATCTTGCCCTTCTTGACCACATACTGCGGATAGCCCATGATGGTCATCAAAAGAGATGTTTTTCCTGAGCCGTTCGGCCCAAAAAGGATATGCGTCTCCCCTGGTTTGATTTCAAGATTAATGTCTTTTAAAAGTATTTTACCGCCAAGTTCAACTTGGAGATCTTCAATCAGCAGCATATAATCTCTCCTTTACATTATTTAAATACATATTATATTCATGCATTGTAGACGGTTTGTCAATGGGGAACCGATATTAAGTTTCCTGTTGACATATTATGAGCAAATGCTTATAATAAACGCATGGCAAGACCAAAAAAGTGCAGATGTATCAATTGTTCGCCCAATGTTTCATACTTTAAGCCAAAGGGCATTCCTCTGACTAACCTCCAAGAAGTTTTGCTGAGTCTGGATGAATTTGAGGCTATCCGCCTGGCCGACTATGAAGGATTTTATCATGAGGAAGCTGCCGGAAAAATGAGTATATCCCGGGCAACATTCGGGCGGATACTCGACATCGCACGCGGTAAAGTTGCCGACGCCATCATTAACGGTAAAGCCCTTAAAATAGAAATAATAAATGATATTAATGAAATGGAGGTTAATTAATGAAAGTTTGTTTTGCGGTACAGGAAAATGAGGGCTTTGAAAGCACTGTGTATAACCATTTTGGTTCAGCACCGGCATTTGTTGTTGTCGATACGGAGCTTGAAAAGGCAGTCACTATAAAAAACAGTGATATGCAACATGCGCATGGGGCATGTAACCCGGTTGCAGCCATAGGCGGACAGCAGATTGATGCAGTTATTGTCGGTGGCATAGGAGCAGGCGCCCTTATGAAACTTAACGCCGAAGGAATAAAAGTTTTCAGGTCTGTTGCATCAACTATAAAAGAAAATCTCGTTTTATTAACAGAAAAAAAACTTCCCGAAATAACTGTTCGCCAGTCGTGCGGTGGTCATCAGGGCGGATGCGGTCATTAACATAGGAGGAGAATATGCCGATTTACGAATATAAGTGTGGAGATTGCGGAGATATAAGTGAATTTCTGGTTTTCGGAAAGGATGAAGAACTGCTTTGCAAATCATGTAAAAGCCGGAACCTTTCAAAACTCATATCAGCCCATAACACCACAGCTCCAAGCAGTGATTTTGGCGGAAACATGCCTGGGGGCTGCTGTGGAAGTCCTAACAGTTGCGGCAATCCGGGCAGTTGTTGCGCCGGTTGATTTTTTTACGCAATTTAAGTAATACGAGAGAACGGAAGTGATTTTTCTGAAATAGCAAAGGGTATATTCAATTTTGGTTAATAAACCACCAATTATTTAAACTCAATCTTGTAAAAGAGGTCTACGCCGCTGTCGGTCCCCTTTCTGCTGCCTTCCACCTCCCAGTGCTTGAGAAAGGAATACCTGGTGGTCACAATAAAATCATTGGTGAAAAGCGAACGCCCGAAGGCAACATAAAGTTCAGGCGATAGATATTTGCCGACTGTGACAATTGAACTTGAAACGCTGCCACTTCCGGCGCCGACAGTTTGACCGGCAATTCCTCTCGGTTGAATACTGCTTACCTGACTGCTGCTGGTCTTGCCCCCGGTTGATTGTACGTCAAACGTATCAATCCCGGCGAATTTCATCAATTGACTTTGCAGGGAGGCTGATTGATCTTTGGCAAGCATAGTTCCGGCAGCCTGTAATAATAGTCCGGTCTGATTGCTGTCGGTTGCAACATCCATAGGTTTACCCAGAACAATATATGAAAGAATATCCATATCCGGCATTGCAGGCTCAGAGTATAATTTGACAAGAGGTGCGCGGGGGGTCCCTGTAATTATTACTCCGGCCTGTACATCTTTGAGCCTCCGTATATCGCGTATATTTCGAACAGCGAGAATATCCAGGGCAGCAAGATCGGCAGGCCCGCCGGTAAAAACAATACGCCCCCTGGTGATATCAAGCGAAATACCGCGTCTTTCGTATCGCCCTTTTGCAACCTGTATTTGCCCGGATGCGTCAATTTTCTCGAAGTTATGGGCTGTCAGAGACATCTTGCCTTCCAGACGCGCATTCATCCCTTCAACTTTAATCATAACCTGATCGCCAAGAATGACATTCACCTGCATGTTAAATCCCATTGTTGAAGACTTTTTCTGCCTTTCCGGAAGGTCTACGATAACTACGTCAGAACTGCCTGAAACAAACCCCTCATTTCCGGCGTGTTGAATAAGTGCTTGCGGAACTGTAATAGAACCTTTCAGGGCGATTTTTTGCATATTACCTTCAAAACTCAGATCAGGGCTTGTCGACAATTGTAGTTCCGGCAGGTAAACGGTCTGGAATTTTTCACCGCGAAATTTCCCCTCATAACGCGTTATCTTCCAGTCCTTCACCCATGCTGTTGCAGAGCCTTCTATAGTACCGCCCCCGGAACTCAGCCGGAACGAATTGATATCAATATGATCCTCGCTTAGCTGCACTCCGGCTTTTATATCCTGTATCCTGATACCGGCCGGATAAAGATATGCCGAGGCATCTGCAAGGTGTATACTGCCCTTTAAATCCGGAGTGTTCCAGGTGCCTCCGGAAGCAAAATCAAAAGTTAATTGACCCTGACTTTCGCTGATCAATCCCGGAAAGATCGCCGTGAGAAGACCCTTTTCCTGAACTTCCCCTTTAGCTATAAGCTTTATGGGACTCTGACGTTCAACTCTGATCGGAAAGTTTGCCGGTATGGGAAGCTGGAATTCTGCCTTGAGATGGCCATGATTTGAGAGCATCGTTGCAATATTTCCTTTCATGGCAGCGCCATCCCATGTTATGTCCATATCCGCTTTTTCAACCTTTGTTGAAATCAGCCCTTCGTCGCTTTTCCAGGCAAGTACCCCCTGGGTAAGTTTTGTTTTACCGGAGGCTTCAAAGCGCTTTCCCTGGAATAACCTCCCCTTAAGGTCGCCACTTACAGACCCTTTGAGGTCGAGAGCCAAAGAAAGCCAGGGTTTCATCATTCCCGCATCCAGGCCTTTCCAGACAGTCTCAAATTGACCTGTTTCAGGCATGCCTAAAAAAGCCGGTTGACTTGACAGAAATTTCCCCTCTACCCTTCCCCCATCACCTGCTCCTATATCCCATGAGGCAAGGAGACCTTTTTCGTTCCAGTTGAGTTTTCCCTCCGCCTTTATTGTTTGAAGGCTGACAGGACCGCTGATTGCCATATTATCGGTTTTTACCGTAGCGGACGCCCTCATGATGTTGTTGCCGGGCCAAATTGCATCGAGAAAACCTGATACCCGGCCCATAAAATGTGTCTTTGCGATGACAAGGTTTGCCCGGCCGATATTTAAATCCTGCAAACTTGCCTTTGCATATCCAAGCATTGGATGAAAAGCAAGATCAATGTCCACCTCGACCTTTTCCTTTGCGCTGCCTATCATGGAAAATCTGCTCAGGGCAAAACGATCTGATGAGACTTTTATTGCAGAAGGCTCCATAAGATTAAAAGAACCGAAACGTGTATCGGTACAGGCTACCTGTGTGACCGTACCCTGCCATATGCCCTTTGTATAGCCACCGTTAAAAGAAGCCTTTGCATTACCTTCAATACCGGCAATTGTCAGCATGATATTGTGAGCCGAAACCCTGCCTTGCACAGTAGAATCAAGCGAACCGACTTTGAAGGCGCCGTATTCAAAATTACGGATCTTCATTTTCCCCTGGAGGAGATCGGTGCCGTCGCTGTTTAGCAACGTTTCCACAGTGATTGCGTCCATTCTTGTCCCGAAGGCTGAGATTGATGTTCCATTGCCTTTCAACATACCGGCCAATTGTTCTTTGCGCCATCTCGCCCACCCGTCTGCTGTAAAGCGGCCGCCTGATGCCGGTATCAAACCGGAAAGATCGCTTACACGTATCCGGTAATCGATCTTCTCATTAAATACACCTGATGCTGCAAGATCAAAACCGTTGCCGTGAAGCGCGAATTGCACAAGATCAAAGACACCCCGATGCCATCTTGCATCCATACTGCCGGTGAGGGCCCTGTTGCGAAGTTTACTGTCCAGAATATCAGCCTTTATCATACCTTCCACGGGGGCTATCCTTGACCATTGGACACCCCCTTGAAAATCAACATTTATCCGACCCTGCCAGTCGGGTGTGATTTTGGAAGGGTCAAGTTCTCTGGCCTGGAAGGAACCTGACAGGGAAATATCTTTAACCCAGTCTGCTTTTAACTCTCCTTTCATTGTTCCGTTAAAAATTCTGCCGTCAATAGTCAATGATTTCATCCCATCAAGATTCATATCAAAGGCACCTGTAATATGGGCTTCCTTCCAGGAAGGCGCGGGATTCTTGAGGTTGAAACTGCCCCGGTAATTGATAAAATCACTCTTCAGCTCCAGGCTACCCGCAAGGGCTGTTTCAACCTTCAATTCCTTTGAGAGGTTAACATCTGAAACATTGATATGAAAATCCATGGAAGGCACGCCGGAAGAAAAATCTATTTCCCCTTTCGCGAGCAATTTTCCCTTACGTCCTTCCTGGTTAATTATAAGATCATTGATGTTCAAATCGTATTGTCTCACCCCCAGCACACCTGCTGATTTAAGGTTCTCCTGTTTGCCGGACATGGCGATGATATTAAAAGGTCCTGACATCTGTTCCAGGCTACGCCCCTTTTTCAGCTTCATGGTCAGTACAAGGCTGTTCATGCCTGCAACCATGCTTGTCGGCGTCATCTTGAGATTGGCAGAGAGCGTTGGACGGACGAAAGTCGTCTTGAAATTCCCTTCAGTCTTCCCGATAGGAGACTGCATTACCAGATCATTGGCGGAAAAGGTTCCAAAAAACCAGGTGATCTTTGTGGTAAGGCTGTCCAGAATATTCAGCTTCAAGTTGCCGCTCCGGTAAATCAATCTGTTGATCTCGAAAGAATTTATCCACCCGTTGAGTGAATAAAGAAAGCCGGGAGGCTTAGGCCATGTAAGGTCAAGAGGATTTCTGACTTCCGGGCGCTTGTCATCAAGGGAGATGCCATTAACGACAAACTCTTTTATTGCCACGCTTCCTGTAACTATATACAAGGGTTGCCAGGAAAACTTTATGCTGTCTATCCCCAGCTTCCAACCCTTTGTATCCGCCCTGATGCCTTCAAGCTGTAAATCGCCTGCCAGAGTACCTGATATTTTTTCAATATGGATTTTTGCGGGAAGGAAATGCAATGAACCTTCAAGCGCCCAACGGGCTCCCCGGTTCGTACACAAAACCCAGAAAAGCGTTCCGTAAATAACAATGGTGAACAACAGGGCAAGCAACCATATCCTGGTCCGTCTTTTCAAAGTTCCATTCCTATTGAAAAATGTATTCTGTAGCCGGGACTTGCAATACCGATCTGACGTGCAAGATCAAACCTTATCGGTCCCACCGGCGTATAATAACGGCAGCCGATTCCTGTGCCCTGGGCCGGATCTATGTTTGAAAAATTATTAAAGGCGTTTCCGACATCGTAAAAGGCGGCTATTCCCCAGTTATTGCTTATTGCACGTTCCAGTTCAATATTCCCGACAAGAATGTTCCTCCCGCCGGTCACTTCTCCATTGTCGCCTTTGGGTCCCAGCGACTGATATTTATAGCCGCGAATATTGTTGTCGCCACCGGCAAAAAAACGAAGCGTAATAGGCAAATCACGTGCGGCGTCCGCCTGCCACGTTGCACCGGCTTGCATTCTTGTTAAAATTGAAAAACGGTAAGGGAGAGGGATGATTATCTCCCCTTTTAATGTGTATTGCATAAATGCAACATCAGAACCCAATTCTTTAGTTGTGCCCTTTAATTCCGTCTGATAATGATATCCCCTGTACGGACGTAACAATTTGTCAAAACGGCGTTCGGAAAACCTTAATCCGGGCATGATGAGAAAGGAATTCGTCCGTTCGTTGCCTGCCTCTGAATGTTCCTTCTGCATCTGCATAAAAAGAGAACCGATCCTTCCAATACCGAAGCTTCTTGCACGTTCAACCTCTGTTGTTGCCAAATTGATAGTGTAGCTCTGGGTATCCTCTGCCTGGGCTGCTATCTTAAAAGATGTAAGTGTGTTTGCATCCTTTTGTCCGGGTATTGTATAGCGCGTTGCTATACCTTGCAATGTAGGGCTGACGGTCATTTCCGCCAGCAATTCATGACCCCTGCGGGCGATATTAACATCCTGGTAATACAATGATCCCCTGGGTCCCGTATCAGTGCCGTAACCGATGCCGATTTTAAAACGTTTCGGCAATGAAGGCACAAGTACGATCTCAATGGGAACCTGGTAATCGACAGCCTTTTCTTTCTTAGCATTAATAACTATTTCTCTGAAACGGTCCGAATTGGTCAGGTTAGCCTGTGTATTGGCAAGCTTCTCATAGGAAAACACTTCGCCGCCTTTGAATTGAAGATAGCGACTCAAAAAAATCTCCGGATAAGAGATATTGCCCGAAAAGGTTACATCCCCGAACCTGTATTGAGAACCTGTCTGAAGGACAATGTCAATCTGCGCTTCCAGGCTGTTTAATAAAACGCTGATTTTATGAACCGAAAATGACACATCGAGATAACCGAGGTCTACCATTCTGTTCTGTAATTCGGCCTTTGCACGTTCATATATATCCTGACGGAGCACATCGCCCTTACGGAGCGGAAATTTTGATATGAGATCAGCAAGCGCCTTTTCTCCGGCGCCGGGACCGTCTGCGCTCACCGACACGGCACTAATACGGAGCGGATCCCCTTTCTTTACATTAACCTGCAAACGGTATTTCCCTTCATCCGTTCTATCAATTGTCGTTGATACCTCGGTTTTATAATACCCGAAAGGTTCAAGGCTATTATGCACTTTTTGGGGGATTTCTTTTTTAAAACGTTCAAGCCATCTTCTGTCCACACTCCCTTCCTTGACAAGCCCGGAGGGAATTACAAGCGCTGCTTCCACATTTGTACGTTCTACCCCGTCAAGTCCTTCCACCGCGACCTGCAGTTGTTCTCCGGCAGCATACAGTACAGTTGTAATACAAAGGTACAGGATAAAACTGAAAATCAGTCTTAAAAACAGTATTCTCTCCCGGCCGGATGTCTTCTTTCCCTGGAAACACGATATAAAAACACCGCCTGTTATCATAAAGGGCGCTGTGCAGCCGCCCCTGAGTGAACATTCATCCCTGGTTCTGTCGATACCTGTTCTACATATATCTTTCACATCGCGCATGATAGGACATAGTATACATAATGAGCCGATAAAACAAAATGCGATTTTTTAAGTGCAAAGGCTATTTTAAAAAGTTAAAATAGATTTTCACGGACTATTTCCGTGGTACTATAAATACATACGCTTCGCATGATAAAAATGCAGCAACCCGGGTTTGAAAGTTTGGGCATTCTCCTTGTGGGGAGACTGAATCATGGTTCAAACTATAAGGCAAAATTGGTTTTGATAAAATAACTAAAAAAGGAGGAAATTATGGTCTGGACATGTTCTGTGTGTGGTTTTCAATATGATGAAAAAGTCGAAAAGGTGCCATTTGAAAAATTGCCGGAGGATTGGTGCTGCCCTATTTGTGGTGCGCCTAAAAGCGCTTTTGAGAAATCTGCTTAATTAAAGACAACAATAAAGGAGGCGAATTTATGACAAAATTGTGGAGATGTATAATTTGCGGAGATCCTTATGTGGGGGACAACCCGCCATCAAACTGCCCGTTCTGCGGCGCCCATTTGCCTTACATAAAAGAAGCAAAAACAGCAAATGTGGGTTTTGATGTTACCTTAAGTGATAAGGACAAAGCCAATGTAGAATATGCCCTCAAAGTTGAAGTAAGCAACTCATCCTTTTATCTCTGCGCTGCCGATAAGACAGATGATGCGGAGGGGAAGCTCCTCTTCAAGGCATTGGCTAAAATAGAGGCAGAACACGCTGCTATCTGGAAAAAAATCCTGAAGCTCCCTGCTGTGCCTCCAGGAAATGAAACATGTTTTATTGAAAATCCTAAAAATTTACAGGAGTCCCACGAACGTGAAACGCGGGCAATCGCATTTTACCGTAAATCAGCAGAAGAAGCGGACAATACACGGGTAAAAGAGATATTTGAAGCATTGGTGGAGGTTGAAACAGACCATCTGTATCTGTCAGAGGAGAGGCTCAGGTAATATTAGTTACAAAACTATCAAAAAAATATTTTGGTGGAGGCGGCGTCCATCGATTTAACACTATAATTTATTGGTATCATAGCACTATTTAGCATAATAAAACTATAGATACCCCCATAACAACCCCCAAAAAGGTGGTTTTGCCTGATTTAAGATTCATTAGCTTGCTCGGTTCGGTCCTTTGCTCCAATAGTGTCTATGTCGGCTTCGAGCCATACCGTGACACGTGGTGACAGCTTGATGGATTTAGGAAAGGTGCCTTTTTTCACGCCGGACCACCACGTAGATTTACTTACGGGAATCCGTTCAAGCACTTGCGGTAGTCGCAGATAACGTTTATTCATAACTATTACCTCCACATAATCTGGTCACAGCACAGGCTATTTGCCATCCTTGCTGCCATTTTTTGTCAATTATCATCAATATTGATCCACCTTTTACACAGATACTGGACAAACACCTTGCGCCAGGAGGGTTCATTGTTTTCAAAATATATTTTAGTGAATTTTCGAGATAGGCCATCGCCATTGGATTTTTAAGTTTCTTTCCATTCGAAGTCTTCATGGTTATCTCCTCCTTAATTTGATATTACTTCCGAGGAATAACCCTCAAATAAAAGTGTGGAAAATGGCTATTATGATCTGATATTATTAGATATTATATTTGTTTAATAATTAGTGACTATTTTTACTTATTCTTGGAGATAATTGTGGTTTCAAAAAGTGCAGCACAAAGACAAAAAGAAAAAAGAGATAGGAAAAAGAAAACCGGAAAATACATTAATATTTTTATTTCAAACGAGATCATCAAGAAAATAAAGGGTAGACCAAGCATCATTGTGGAACATTTCCATGCTTTCTCTGATTTGATCAAAATAATCGAAGACCAGAAAAAAGAGAATATTATGTTGAGGCAGAGACTTGATGATTCGTTTAATTTCACTAAAATGATTAGCGAAGAATGGTTGAAGGTATACAACGAAATAAAGATCCCTATACACTTGGGTCTGAATAAGGATGTTGTGATAGCCGCTAATGCAAAAAGAAGAAAAGAAAAGAAAAGAAATTTTGACTTTGATATCTTGACTTATAAACAAAAAGAATTATACAGAATGGCAATAGACTACGCGAGCATGATGAGAAACGAACTTTTTAAATATTATGAAGTTATGACGGAAATCAAAAAAGTTTTAGTTAATCTATCCAAATATGATGAAAATAGCAGTAAGTTTGATATTCAAGAAATTAAAGATAAATGTTGGAAATTATCTGATAATAGAATTGATTTTGACAAAAAAGAAGAAATAATTTATTATCAGCTCAAGAATTTTTTTTAGAATGAACAACATGGTACGAGCAGACAAAGCTAATCAACTATTGGCGTTAATTCCACTTTTTCTACAACGAGTCTGGAGTTCAAGCATCAATCTGTTTGAGTGTAAAAGCGATCTGCTCCTCTGTGAATTTTGATGTCTTCATGGCCCAATCCTCCTTGTCTATTTTGCCAGAAAACTAACATTTTGTGTTGTACAGTTTTTTGGGGGCAGGTCCTAAAGCCCACCATTCAATGGCATCATGGCTTGTTCAGAGAATATTTAATCCTAACGAAGTACTCCATACAATCATCTTACCCATCCAGGCAATGCTTTTCTCGTCTTTGACATGCCCATAGGAAGTATGTCGTGTTTCTGGATAAAAGCATAATAGAGGTTAAAGCGAGTATTTCTAACATGAAGAAGTCAATCATAGGGCCTTTTCGGTAAATCTAAGAATAGTTTATTGTAATGATTAATTCGGCCAAATCTCAGGTTGTAACAGCTTACGAATGGTTATCAATGGATCAAAATGAATTTCTTTGACAAAAAATTGGCATGTTGGTATATTAACCAACAATAGTAGAGGGGTTGATATATGATAAGCTTTGAAGAAGCAGAAATAAGAAGCAGAATAATTAAGGCGCTGGCACATCCGGTACGATTGATGATAGTTGAGGTGCTTAAGGATGGAGAGACCCCCTTTTCAAAACTCAACAACCTTTTTGAATCTGATAAATCAACTGTATCGAAACACCTTCTTGTATTGAAGGAGGCAGGGATCGTCTCTTCACGGAAAAGTGGTTTGGAAATGTTCTATAAGCTTGAGGTGCCATGTATTACCGATTTTTTTAGCTGTGTTACTGCAGTTATCGAAAATACCGTAAAAAAACAAAAGGCATGCCTGTGTAGCAAGTAATTTTTTGTTACTGCGCTGATATATTTGTGAATACAGTATTACATAATGATGAGCCACTTTGAGAAACCGTTATAAATTTCCTATTGTTGTATGCGTCTTTGTATTTGCATATTTTGTTCCCTTTGAAAAGCTAAGGGCGCAAAAGGCAATTCCTGAATCTTTTTATATATGCCTGCTTTCTTTGCTGCCAGTGCTATCATTGCTGACTATGATAGTAATAACATGCCTCCTTATGACAAAGAAGTCTTTTATAATCTTAAAACTGGCAACCGGGGTTTCAACTATAGCAGGAATGGCGTTCGGATGGATAGTTGATTAAAATCACCATTGAATGATGAGCTTAAATATTAAATGTAAAACTTAAAACAGGAGATAGAGGACATGAAAATACAGATTCTTGGAACTGGCTGTGTAAAATGTACAAAGCTTGCTGCTCACGCAGAAGAGGCGGCTAAGCAGGCCGGGATTGAGTTTGAGATTGAAAAAATAACAGATATCAAAAAAATCATGGGTTTTGGTGTTATGATGACCCCGGCTATTGCCATAGATGGGCAGGTAAAGAGCGTGGGCAAGGTACTCTCTACAGATGAAATAAAGAAACTGCTGTAAAGATGGTTGACGCAAACGCTTTGTACTATTTTATAGTTTATAATCTATTTTAAAAATGGGGGGTATTTCCCGTGTCTGAAAACAGGTTATTTAAACGGCCAATGCAGAAAAGGTATATTTTGAATACTCACAAGGTTCAAACCAAGCGGGCTATTATCTTCTGTAAGGCTCTCGGCATTGTTCTCTTTATCCTCTTATTCAAGGGTTCCATTGCTCCTATATATGCGACAGACGCCCTCGTTCCTTCATTCGGGATGGGAAAGATTAATGTAAGGCTTTATACTGACTACTTCTGCCCACCGTGCAGAGCCATGGAACCGAATGTCGAACCTATTATATCAGAGCTTGTAAAAAAGAATGTTATTAATATCACCTTTATCGATACCCCTTTTTCCAAAACTTCCATGCTCTATGCCCGGCACTTTCTATACATCATAAATGAGAAAAAGGATTTCGGCCTTGCCATTCTCGCAAGGTCTGTTCTGATCGGAGCATCTCTCGAAAAGATAACCGAAGAGGCAAAACTCGAGGAGTATCTCAGAAATAAAGGGCTTAAGTTAAAACCCTTCGATGTAAAACCTGTGTTTAATATCCTGAACAATTACCTGAAGGAAGACAAAATACAGTCAACACCTACGTGTATAATTGATCAGGAAGGAAAGATAGAACGATACAGCGGCGGACCGGAAATTACCAGCGCCCTTGACCGTTTGAAGCAGGAGATATTGAAAAAAACTGTAATAAAATAGCTCATGATAAGGAGATTTCAATGAAAAAACTGTTTACTTTTATCCTTTTGTCAGTCACTGGAGTTTTTTTATATTCCTGTTCATCAGCCTGCAAATGCGGCCCACCTCCGATAAATATCGATGATAACTCACCGGTTATCCAGTTTGAAGAAAAAAAGTAGGACATTTCCTATAAAAAAAGGAGGCTTCAATGAGTGACAATTTTACCGAAGTAACTTACGACAAATTTATCTTCAAGGTGGACAAAAGTTGTCTCTATCACACAAACGAGTGTTGGGCGAGGCAAGAAGGAGACATAGTAGTGGTGGGCATAACGGACTTTCTGCAAAAGACAGCCGGTGATGTGGCATTCGTAGAACTTCCGGGGACAGGGGCTCATCTATCACAGGGAGGCGAGGCAGGTGTGGTGGAAACAATCAAGACTACCGTGACCCTCATTTCGCCCCTCTCCGGTGAAGTATTAGAAATTAACTCTTCTCTTGAAGAGGAACCCCAATTGCTCAACACTGATCCCTTCGGTGCCGGTTGGCTTTTTAAACTCAAGTCGAGCAAGTGGGAAGAAGAAAAAGGACAGTTGATGGACTCTGAGACATATCTTCCTGCCATGAAAACAAAGATTGAGCAGGAGCTGTCAAAAAAGTAATGCCTGGAGGAAAGAATGAAGAAAAAAGTTATTATTATCCCATGCAGTGGTGTGGGTAAAGCCTATGGCGAGATTGGACGGCAGGCAGTCTATGAGACAATAGATAGTCGGCCGGAAAGCGCTTCGACAGTCTGCCTTGCCCGTCTAATGATCGATGATCCTGAGACAAAGGCCACATTAAAGGGAAATTCAATTATTACCGTTGACGGGTGCGCAAAGGACTGTGCCAAAAAGAATGTGGAATCAGCCGGTATGCAACCTGACTGCTCATTGCGGGTAATCGAGACCTTTAAGGGACACCGGGATCTGAAACCCACCGGTATTCTGGAATTAGGAGATGCAGGATTCACCCTCGTGCATATACTGGCAGAACGAATCCAGTCCGAAACCGATCTTCTTTTAGAAAAGGAGGTGCAACAATGCTAATGGATCTTATGCCAAAGAAGGTGGGCATCATACCATGTAACGGTGAGGAGATATGCGAGGGGACTCTCACACGTTTTGCGAGCCGTAAGGTGCTCGATAAACTCAGACCTGGAAGCACGGTTACTATCTGCTTACCCCTTTTCATAGCAGGGGGCGAAGAAGAAAGAAACTTCGCGAAGACATTTCCTACCATAACAGTTGACGGCTGCGACAAGCGATGCAGTCAGAAAAGCACGGAGCGCCTGAGCGCAAAACCATATGATTCCATAGTTGTGAGCGAGGTGCTGCAAAAATGCGGAATAAAGACCCCTCGCTCACGGGCAAGTCTTACCGGAAAAGACCAGGCGGCTGTCGATGCAGTAGCTGATGAGATTGCAAAAAAGGTTGATGAAATACAACAGGGCAAAAAATAGGAGGCATTATGCCGAAATATACAAATAAAGTTGTCTGGAAAGGTAAACGTGAGGGGTACACGTA